>CAKUKT010000246.1 GCA_934663655.1 uncultured Victivallaceae bacterium | reverse complement strand
TCGGCGGCGGTGTAAGGCATCACCACCGGAGTACCGGTGGAACTGGACGACATGTGCATTTCGGCGATTTCATTTTTGTTTACACAGCATATCCCGAGCGGATATTCGCGGCGGAAATCCTCCTTGTTCATAAACGGAATTGTCTCGATATCATCGATTCCGGAGAATTTTTCGATATCGCCGCAGCGTTCGGCGAAGAAACGGTTCCCGGCGGCTGCGCGCCGCACCGTCTCCCGGAGGCGGAGGTTCTGGATTTCGGTAAGCGCCGCCCGGTCGAGCAATTCGGCGGCGGGATTGAAACATTTGCCGTTCATAGCTTTCTTCCTTCCTCAAAAGCACTCCGGTTGGCAGCCGCAAAGGCGGGTTTGACGCAGGCGGCGATCGCCTGATTCCACGCGTCCTGCGGCAGCTCGAGGCCATTGGAGAGCGCCCCGAGCAAAATGGTGTTGGCCAGCCGGATATCCTTGAAATGTTCCACGGCCAGGCGTTCGCAGTCGACAAGCTTCAGCCGGGCGAAACGGCCGGCCAGCAGTTCGCGGAAATTCTCCGGATAGGCGGCCCGACCGGTCGATACGGTAACCGGAATAACCGGATGCACCGATACCGCCGCAAATCCCTCCGGTTTCAGCCAATGGGAAAAGCGGAGCGCTTCCACCGGCTCCAGGGCGCCGAGCACATCCGCGCTACCTTCGGCCATCAGCGGAGAAAAGAGCTTGCCGCCGTAACGAACCTGCGCCGACACCGAACCACCGCGCTGCGCCATACCGTGAATTTCGTGGGTGGTCACCTCAAATCCGGCCGTCTCGGCGGCACGGGCGATGATCCGCGCCGCGAGCAGGATTCCCTGTCCGCCGACGCCGACCAGCAATACATTGGTTGTCATGATTGAATAGCCTCGGAAAATATTTTCCACAAAACGGAATAATATATCTCCCGGAGCCGTCGATTGCAAGATTTCACCCGCGTCGCGGCGAGTTTATCCCGAGTTACGGTCGTCGCGCAGACCGACGCGAAGCGCGAGGAAGGAATCGATCAACATCTGAAGCAGATAAAATCCGAGGCAGGGAAGTACCGCGGTACCGCTGTCGGCGCCGATGATCGTCAACATCGCCAGCGCGATCGAAACGGTTTTGGAACCACCGCAGAAAACCATCGCCTTGAGCTCCATCCGCCCGGCCTTGAGAATCAGACCGGTTCCCGCCAGCGCGGCGAGCAGCAGCAAGTGGAGCACGCCGCAGAGAAGCAGCGTGAAAAGCAATGTCAGCACCGGCACCGCCAGCATCATCTCCCGGGCGCCGCCGAGAAAACTCCAGACCACCAGTACCGTCGCCACCAGCGGAACGTAATCGACCAGCCAATGGCGTTTCGGATGAATTTTCCGCACCAGTGCGCCGATGGCGAAGGGCAGCAGCACCAGCAGCACCAGTTTCCAGAGCATCGTCAATGCGCCGCTGGCGGCGACTGCCGTTTCGTCGAGCAGCAGCGGCAGCAGCAGCGGCATCGAGGCCACCGCGAGCAGATTGTAAATCACCGTAATTGCCAGCGCGAGCATGATGCTTCCTCCGGCGGTCATGGTGATTACAATTCCGCTGCTCAAGGTCGGCGGCGCCGCCATTATCACCAGCAAGCCGGTACCCAGCATCGGATCGAATCCGAGCAAATTGAGGAGTTCAAAGGTTAAAACCGGCGCTACCACGAGCGTCATCACCGCGCCACCGACCAGAAGTGCGCAGAAGCGGCGGTCAAGCGCAAGTTCGCGGAAATCCGCCTGCATGCCGCTCACCAGAAATATCACCATGATGAGGCTTTCCGATCCGGGAAATGTTCGCAGCGCTACTCCCGGCGCGGCGGTAAAGAGTGTCACCGCCACCGCCAGCAACATGCCGACCGGCAGAAAAAGTTTCTTAATCATGTTTTTTCTTCTCCATCGCCGTGATGATATCACCACAGCCGGCATCAAGATGTTGATCGAGCAACTGGGAGGCAGCTTCGTGCTCTCCGGCCAGAATCGCCTTCAGAAGTTTCCGTCGTTCGGCACGGATTTCCACTTCTCCCGGACCGACGCCGGGCAGATTGCGGAAGTCTCGGTAAGGCATGCTCAGCAGCAGCAGCCGTCGATGAAAATCCCGCAGGAAAGTGTTGCTGCAATTCTCCTGAAGCAGCCGGTGAATTTCATCGTCAATCGCGAGTGCGGCAGCATGGCCGTCGGTGGCGTCAAGGCGGCGGAGGAGTTCCTGCAGTTCCGCAACGGGCAGCGAGGTCATCAATTCATCCAGCATCGCCTGCTCCACCAGCCGGCGGGCCGCGAAAAGATCGCGAACTTCTCCGGGAGATAAGCGCTTCAGCCGGTAGCCACGCGGGAGAGCGCGTTCGATCAAACCGGTCTTCTCCAGCCGGTTAAGCGCATCGCGAACCGGTGTCCGGCTGATACCGTAACGGCGGCACAAGCCCTCTTCGGTAAGACGTTCCTCTCCGGAAAAATCCCCGTTAACGATATCGCGCAGCAGAGTTTCCCCGACCAGCTCGGCCAGCGTCTGTTTCTTCAGCACAACATCTTCTTCCACATTTCCACCAGCGCCGCCCCGGTCCGTTTTGAATAGGGGCTGGATCGCGGCCGATCCTCGTAACCGCCGCGATCGTAGGCCGAGGCGATCGGAATATAGCCGCCGGTGAAATATTCCCCGCCACAGGAATTAGTGTGAGAAACCACCAGGGCACCGGGAAAGATTTTTTTGAGTTCCAGCCCGATTTCGACAAAAGGTTCGCACGGCAGCGCGATTATTCCTGACCTGCCGAAGCGGATTCCGATCAGCGGGAAACGCGACGGCCGGGCGGCAGCGGCGGCCCGGAGCAGATTTTCCGCAAAGAAGCGCAACACCACCGGATCGCCGGCGGCAAGTTCAACCGCGGTGAGTTCCCGTCCGGTGCTTTCTGCGGCGGGCAGATCGCGATATTTCTCGACGGTTTCCCGTGCCTCGCGAAGTTCCGCTTCCGAATATTCCCGCGGCGGCATTTCCAGTACCGGATTGAAGATTTCAAATTCCGCCTCGGGGAGTTCAATTGCGTGCTCCAGAATCCTCATTACCGCTTCCGCGTAAGCAATGCCGATACGTTCGGCCTCAACTTCACTGCACTGAGGATCAGGATTGTCGAGGTCGATATGGTTGATGTTCCCGGCACAGCCGATCAATGCCGCCGCGAAGAAGTTTTCTCCGAAATGTCCGCGCAGCTTCCGGATAAAACGTCCCGGCCAGTCGGCAGAGGAACGGGTGCCGCCGATGGTGTCGGAGTGGTTGACGATATTGGCAATAATCCCCGCCGGAACTCCGGCGGCGTCCCGGAACAGCAATACCGGGATCGTCTCATCGTTCTTCCCTTCGGGGGCAACGACTTCAGGATTTCCCTTGCCGGGATTGGTTTTGACCGAACCGTCCCGCATCAGATAGCGCCGGTTGAAGCCGAGGTGGGAAGCCGTTCCGTCCGCCCGCCACAGCGAACCGGGACGCAGAGAGTTGACGGCGTTGACGAGAGTCCGCACGGCAATTGCCGCGACGAAATCGCGATAGCGGCTGTTGACTCCCGGCTTGCCGTCCCGGATCTCCGGTGCAGTATGGGTATGGGTAGCGGTGAGCAACAGATTGCTGCGATCGATCCCTTCGGGCAGTTCCGGCGAATCGAATACCCCGGCGGCAAGCGCATCGGTAACCGTCACCAGATCGAACTGAATGAGCGCAAACAGACGTCCGGTTCGATCGCGCATGCAGACGGCACGGACCCGGAGCGGATCGAGCGATCCGGTCCGGGGACGTTCGTTGAAGTACCCGGCGAGCGAAGTCCGGAAATCCACCGGTTCGATGTCCGACTCAGCAAAACCGAAATAAATTTTCATTTTCCAACTCACTTTCACAGGCTTATGGGGGATGTTCGAGAAATTGTATACTGTATACAATAGCACCTGAGAACAATTTTTCAAACCTTATCCACCTCCTGACTTAAGAATTTTTTTCAGCACAGGCAACAGCAGAGATAAAATTCTGAATAAACCAATTCAACGCCTCATCGTCCCCGATGAAACGACACCGTTCCATTATTTTCGGAAAGGCGTCACTCTGAATGTGGAGAATCCCGGCTGCAGACGCGGTTATCGACCGGAACAGCGGTTTAATATACCGGTTCAAACCCCAGCTCCGTCACCCGGAATGAAATCCCGGCCGCGCCACACCTCCAACGGTACCGTTCCATTATTTTCGGGAAGGCGTCACTCTGAATGTGGAGAATCCCGACTCCGGACGCGGTTATCGACCGGAACAGCGGTTTTACATGTCGGTTCAAAACCCAGCTCCGTCACCCGGAATGAAATCCCGGTCGCGCCACGTGATGATGCGCTTTCCGCTGTTTAACCC
>CAKUKT010000245.1 GCA_934663655.1 uncultured Victivallaceae bacterium | reverse complement strand
GGGTTCGAGGCTGCGATAACTGGAGGGCGGGTTGAGTTCCTGAACGATCAGGCCGTTGAGAAACAGTCCGCGCGACTCCATGTCATCGGGATTGCAGCCGTAGTTGCCGACTTCAGCGGTGGACAGGGTGACGAACTGTCCGGCGTAAGAGGGATCGCTGACGATCTCCTGATAGCCGGTCATGCCGGTGTTGAACACCGCTTCGCCGACCGTGTCCACTGCGGCGGCCCGGCTTTCACCGTAAAATACGGCGCCGTCGGCGAGGGCGATGAAATGTTTTTTTTTCATGATCAGTATGCCCGTTCATTGATTTGGTCGTAGTAGTTCACCAGCGCCCGGTTTACGACCCGGTTGCCGCCCGGGGTGGGATAATCCCCGGAAAAATACCAGTCGCCGGTATGTTTCGGGCAGCATTCTCTGAGCGCGTCGCGACTTTGAAAGATAATTTTGAGTTCGGCTTTCAGTTCCGGAGGCCGCAACAGCCGGCAGATCTCGTCGGCGAGTTCGTCGGAGGAGGCCGCGCTGTACAGGGGGAGGGCGCGGTTCAGCATCTGGAAGTCGGGGCGGGAGAGGTCGGCGCGGGCGAGTGCGACACATTCGTCAAGCAGGGAAGCTCTGCCTTTGCGTCTGAGCAGTGAGATGATCGCTTCAAAGGCGATCAACTCTCCGAAGCCGGCCACGTCGATACCGTAACAGTCCGGATAACAGAGCGGCGGCGCACTTGAAGCGACGACGATTTTTTTCGGACCGAGGCGGTCGAGCATCGGCAGTATCGCGTTGCGCATGGTGTTGCCGCGGACGATGGAATCATCGATGACGACCAGATTGTCTGAACCGGGTCGGATCACGCCGTAGGTGACGTCGTAGACGTGGGCAAAGAGTTCGCGGCGTTGTCCGGGATCGGTGATGAAGGTGCGGAACTTCGCATCCTTGACCGCGATCTGTCCGAATCTCACCCGGCGGCCGGGCGCGCGCTCGGAGAGTTCCTCGATGACGCCATGGTAGCTGATGAGCGCGGTATTGGGGATGTAGGAGAACACGGTGTTCTCGTAATCGTTGCCGACGGCGTCAAGAATCGCCGGTACGAGCGCGCGTCCGAGTGCGCGACGTTCGCGATGGATTTCGGCGTCGTTGCCGCGGGAGAAGTAGATGCGTTCAAAGACGCAGCGGCGCGGCGGTCGTTCCGGCAGGCAGCGCTGGAGGGTGACCGCGCCGTCGCGAGTGGTGATCAGGGCATAACCGGGCGGCAGTTCGTTGACCTCCGCGGTCGGCAGGTCGAACGCGGTCTGAATCGCCGGTCGTTCCGAGGCGACAACCGCGATTTCGTCGTCAAAATAGTAGTAGGCCGGCCGGATTCCCGCCGCGTCGCGGATTGCGAAAAGATCCCCGTTGCCGAAAAGTCCGGAAACAACAAAACCGCCATCCCATTCCGCGGCGGCAATCCGCAGCATCGCGGCGATGTCAAAGCTGTCGGTGCTGTGTTCCGGCTGGGCCATTTTTTCCAGGCAGTGCACCAGCTGGGCGAGCATGACTTCATTATCCCGGATGCCCTGCAGGTGGTGTCCCGATTCGGCAAGTGCGGCAAAGATCGCCGCGGTGTTGGTCAGGTTGAAATTTCCGGCCAGCATCAGCGTATGGTTGCGCCAGGAACTCTCGCGCACCACCGGATGACAGGCGTCGAGTGTCCGGCGTCCGAAGGTGCCGTACCGCAGATGGCCGAGGTAGAGTTCGCCGCAGAAAGGCAGTTCCCGCAGCGGCGCGGCGGCGGCCGCAGCTGCATCGCTGAAATTGTCGAGCGCGGCGGTTACTGAGGAACCGATTTCGCCGAGCAGTTCGGCCAGCGGGAGTTCGCCGCAGGATTTGCGGAGCTGGTAAAACGGTTCGCCGGGGGCGGCGTCAATTCTGACGCACGCCATTCCGGCGCCGTCCTGTCCGCGGTTGTGCTGTTTTTCCAGCAGCAGCGCCAGTTTCTGAAAGCCGTAATACGGCGAACCGTATTTACGGACGTAGTAATTGAGATTCCGGCGCAATCGCAGACAGGTCACTCCGCACTCATGTTGAAGATCGTCAGACATGAGCGTAGCACTCCGTCAGTAGATGAAGAGCATTTCGCGGTACTTCGGCAGTGGCCAGCGGCTGTCGTCCACGAGAAGTTCGAGAGCGTCAACCGTCTTGCGCAGCGCAGCCATCTTGTCGAGGATTTCCTCGTGTTCGCCCTGGAGGGCTTCTTCAAGTTCCCCGCAGCGGACCTCGAGTTCATCGACGAGGGTTCCCAGTTTCTCGGCCTCGGCGCGCAGCGCGGAGACGCCGTTTTTGACTCCGGCGGCGGCCGCGGTTGCGAGCGCATGGTTTCTGGCGGTGAAGGCTTCCAGCGCGACCGGCGCGATCATACTGCGGGCGATATCGAGCGCGATGCCGCCTTCGATTCTGATCTTGCGGTGGTATTCCTCGAGGAACACCTCGAACCGGCTGTCCGCTTCGCTCTTGGTGAGTACTCCATACTTCACCAGCAGCGCCTGATTGGCGGGGGCGAGCAGCGGCCGCAATGCGTCCATGGTGGTACGCAAATTGGGCAGACCGCGTTTTTCAGCCTCGACCACCCAGTCGGGATGGTAGTTGTCTCCGTTGAAGATCACGCGGCGGTGCTGATGGATTATCTCCTGCAGCAGTTTCTGAAGTTCGGAGTTGAAATCCGCCTCGGCGACCTTTTCCATCCGGTCGGAAATATAGTCGAGCGATTCGGCGACGATCGTATTGAGCACCATATTGATGCCGGCGCAGGACTGGCTCGAACCCGGGGCGCGGAATTCAAACTTGTTGCCGGTGAACGCAAACGGACTGGTCCGGTTGCGGTCGGTGGCGTCGCGCGGCAGTGCCGGCAGGATATCGACGCCGATGCGCATTTTATCGGGGTGACGGCTGGTGGAGGCTCCGCCGGCCTCGAGTTGATCGATGACTTCAGAGAGTTCACCACCGAGGAAAATCGAGATGATCGCCGGGGGGGCTTCGTTGGCGCCGAGCCGGTGGTCATTTCCGGCGCAGGCGGTGGTGCTGCGCAGCAGGTCGCTGTGCAGGTCGATGGCGCGGATGATCGCCGAGAGCACGGTGAGGAAGATCGCGTTCTGACGGGGATCGGTGCCGGGATTGAGCAGGTTGAGCTTGCCGTAGGAAACCGACCAGTTGTTGTGCTTGCCGGAACCATTGATGCCAGCGAAGGGTTTCTCATGCAGCAGACAGACCAGACCGTGGCGGTCGGCGGTCTGACGCAGGACCTCCATGATAAGCATATTGTGATCGACGGCGAGGTTGAGTTCTTCGAACATCGGCGCGATTTCAAACTGGGCGGGGGCAACCTCGTTATGGCGGGTTTTGGCGGGGATGCCGAGCTTCCAGAGCTCTTTTTCGACTTCGCTCATAAAGGCGAGTACGCGCGGCTTGATGGCGCCGAAGTAGTGATCCTCGAGCTGCTGATGTTTCGGCGGCGGGGCGCCGAAGAGGGTACGGCCGGTCTGAATCAGATCGGGTCGGTTGAGGTAGAAGTTCTTATCGATCAGAAAATATTCCTGTTCCGCGCCGAGGGTGACCTGGCTGTGGGCATCGGGCTGACGAAAAATCCTCATCAGTCTGATCACCGCGGTGTCGAGGGCGCGGATGGAGCGCAGCAGCGGGGTTTTCTTATCGAGGACTTCGCCGTTGTAGCTGAAGAAGGCGGTCGGAATGCAGAGGGTGGCGCCATTGGCGTGGCGCTTGATGAACGCCGGGCTGGTGGGGTCCCAGGCGGTGTAACCGCGGGCTTCGAAGGTGGAACGCAGTCCGCCGGAGGGGAAACTTGATGCGTCGGGTTCGCCCTGGATCAAGTTCTTGCCGGAAAATGAGAAGATCGCTTTGCCCTGGGCCACCGGTTCCATAAAGGAGTCGTGCTTTTCGGCGGTGCCGCCGGTGAGCGGCTGGAACCAGTGGGTGAAGTGGGTGGCGCCGCGGGCGATCGCCCACTCTTTCATCGCGTGGGCGACATCCCCGGCGATGGCGGGATCGAGGGGAGCATATTCATTAATGGTGGCCAAAAGTTTATCAGCAGTGGCCTTCGGCAGGCTGCTCCGCATGATGGCGGGGGTGAAAACGTCTTCGCCGTAGAAGTCGATTTCAGCGGTTGCCGCGGCCATAGGGGGAGCGACGGGGCGGGCGGCTACGGTGTTGACGGCGTGGATGCGGTTTTTGTTGCTCATAATTAGTGCCCTCCTTTGAATGGGTTTACCCCGGGTATAGCAATAGTCGTGCCAACTTTACTGGTGCTGAAAACGGTTCGATTCGGTTATAAAATATTACAAAAATGTAAAAATTGCAATTGCCGAAATAAACAAAAATGTAAAAATGCCGACCGCTGCGGTTGTTCGTTGCCGGTGAAAC
>CAKUKT010000244.1 GCA_934663655.1 uncultured Victivallaceae bacterium | reverse complement strand
GTATCACGACAACCGACAAGAGTATCTACTGTCCCGGCCTGCCGCCGCCTCCGGAGGCGGGTTATCCGCGCAACATCCGTTTCAGTTACGGCGGTTACCGCCGCCATCAGATCAATCTCAATAACTACTACCCGATTGTCCGGGCGGCGGCGCCGGTGCCCAATCTCCGGGCGACGATCTGGGACAATAATCCTTCCACCTTTATGGTACTGATTGATTCGGTGCGCAGTGATGTGGCGAGTCTGGCGGGGTGGCAATGGTGCCAGGGGGATGCTTCGGCGAGTTATTATTCGATACACACGCGTCACAGCGGCAAGGCGAATCTCGCGTATGCCGACGGACATGCCGGGTCGGCGTCGCGTGGGGAGTTGATTGCGCGGCGGAGTGCCGGCGGGAAGTTCAATATCGGCGGACATGTCGCGACTTCGGAAGTGAATGTAATCGAAAATTTCATAAAATAAGCAATTGGGCGGAAACGAAAAATGAGATTGAGAATATGGCTTGCCGTACTGTTGTGGACGGTGGTGGTGGTGGCATTGCGTGCCGAGGGTGGCGAACTAAGTTGCTCATTTCGCGACGGAGTGAAACTCACTCCCGGTTTCCGGGCGGCACCGGAGAGTGCGCTGGTGGTCGTCGATAGTGATTTGATGCCGGGAGGCGGGGCGCTGGAACTTCAGCGTGGCCGGGGAGAGGTTTCGCTCACCATTGAAAAGCTGGTCGAAACAACGGAGGATTTTTCGATTGAATTCGATCTGGTGCGGATGGAGAAAAACAGCTCATTTGCGATGGCGCTTTATTCTCCCACCGGTGCGAACTGGGGTTCGATTTTCATCGACAGCGGGGGGATTGTCCGGGTGCTCAATCGGGAGAATCAATATATCAAGAGCGACATCATTCTGAAGGATCAAAAGCAGTACCGGGTCAGCGCCGCCTATTTTCGGGAAAGCGGGGAGATGGTGGTCAGGATTGGCGACAAACTGGTGAGTGCCGCGTTTCCGGCGGATCGCCCGTTGCGGCGGATTGTATTCTCGCCGCAGCCTCCGGAAGGAAATCGGGTATTGCTCGGGGAGGTGGTGTTTCGTTCGTCGCCGTCGGCGGTGGTTTCGCGCGAGAACGCTCTGCGCGGAGCGGAAATGACGATTTCCGACCATGCCGGGACGCGCACGGAGGCGCGTCTGAGCGATGGCAAGCTCGACACCGCCGGACACGTGGGGGTGGGCGGGGAGCTCACGTTTCGCCCTGCCGAACGGATCAATGCGACCGCGATACAGATATATTCCGGCACCCCCTTCACCTCCGGCTTCCCGAGCGGCAGCTGCGCACTCAAGAGTTACGTTATCGAAGGTTTCTCCAACGGGAGCTGGGTGGAATTAGTGCGCAACACCAACGCTCCGGACTTCGATCGTCGGGGAGGAGTGGCGGAGGATGAATTTTTTCTCCGGCACGATCTGGCGAAGCCGGTGGCAATTGAAGAGATCCGGCTGAAGGTGGTGGACAGCCACGATACCGGACGTCGTACGACTGGCGATATCGCCCCGGAAGAACGGGTGGCGGCGATCCGGGAGTTTCAGCTTTTTTCCGACCGGCCGGCGGTGAAAACGGTCTCTTTCGGCGATCTGCTGCAGATGGATTACCGGCTGCCGGTCTACCGCCATGGCGATCGGGCGGAACTCACGCTGGTGGCGGCGAAGGATCCGCGGACGCCGAAAACGGGGAAACTGACATTATTTGCTCCGGACGGTGGAAAATGTTTGGAAAAGACGGTGGAGATAGTTCCCGGCCGTTCGACGGTGGCGATCGACATCAGTGATTTTCCGAACGGCCGATTTAAAAGTGTGCTGGAGACCGAATCGGGTTCACTGACGCGGCTGTTGCGGATCGACCGCCTGCCGGTGGAAAAGATTCCGCCGGAACCACGGGAGATCACCGGCAGAAAGTTGTTGTTCACTCCGGACGAATATCTGCTGGTCAGTCGGGAAAACCTTCCGGTGGAGGTGATCGGCGCGAAGGCATACGAACTTGCGCACACCCCTTCCCCGGAAAAACTGCTGTTGACGGCGCGCTCGTTCACGCCGCACACGGACGGCAGTTACACGCTGGTGGTGGATGACTACGATTATCGCGGTTTTTTCGGTGGGAAGCGGGATTTACGGACGCTGGTGTCCAAGTCGCGCCGTGGTCCCTTCGTCGCCGGTGAACCCTCGACGGCGGAAGCACGGGCGCCCGAACGCTGCATACGGCCGTTTCTGCCCGGGAATACGTTTGTGCCGGCACCGCCGGCAGGTACCAGGTACGAGTGGTACGATCCGGAACGGGACGGCAAAATTCCGCTCAATGCGATTCACCGGGTGTTCGCTTACCCGGAAACCGATTACGGGTGTGTGAAAGCTCCTGCGCGTACCCACTGGGCTGTCGGCAGAACCGCGGACGGCCGCTGGGTGATGTTGACCCGCGAACCGATTCTCACCGACACCTGGCGTTTTGACGACGATGATTTTGATGATGGCCGCCAGAGCAACGATAATTTCGCCGGAAGCTGGCTGTCGGTGGATCCGGAGCATCCCGAACTTTTTCTGGCACATGGTCAGACGGTTCGCCGGGACGCTCCTTATGCGGTTCCATACGACAATCTGGACACCGCGTTCCGGCTGCTGGCGCTTTACAGCACTACCGACGGGGTGGAGTGGCGCTTCCGCAACTACCTCACGCTGCCCGATGAAAATGATCCACCCGGCGCCCAGCATTACGGCGGCCTGCTGCTGCCGCTGCCGGATGCGGAACTTATGCTTTTCTATCTGTACGCCTATGATGCCGATGCGCAACAGATCTACATTGAACTCAACTACAGCCGCGACGGAATACATTTTTACCGTTTCCCGGGCGCGAAGCCGTTTCTGCGCAGCGGCACCCCCGGCGAATGGTATTACGGTCACGCATTTGTGAGGGCGCCGCTTTACCGGGATGGAGATAGCTACTGGCAGTTCATCAATTATGCCTCGAGCGCACCGCACTACTATCCGGAAGTTTTTCCGTTGCGCGATCGTCTGGATGAGATCACCGGGACCGATTTCCGGAAGCGTTTCGCGGGAAGAGAACTGGCCGAACGCCTGCCGGTATTTGAATCAATCGGTGGCTGGGAGGGACTGGCCGCCGATGCGCATCAGGTAAAGTACTCGGCTGGAGTGCTGGAGTTCCGGGTTGACGGCTGGTTTGCGTTGAGCGCGGGAGAAGAGACCGGCAGGTTTACCACGCGCCGGTTGAACGGAACCGGGCGGGCGACCGCTAACGCCGAGGTGGCTCCGGGCGGATTCATCGAGATCGATCTCTGCGATGGATCCGGCGAGGTACTGGAAAGTCGGCGGCTTACGGGGGACGGAGTGGAACTTCCGCTCTTTGACCAGCTACCCGAAGAGGAGTTCTATCTTTCGGGACGGATGCGCAACGCGCGGCTTTACGCGATTGATTTCCGTTGAATCGGCTGGAGGGCGGGACGGCTCCCCCGCAAAGTCAGGGTGATGTCGGGGGGGAGGAGAAGCGGTTGCGCAATCACCGATGCCGGATGATTCCGCAAATCAATGGCGGGAGTAGGCCCGGTGTCCGCGGCGACGTTCGCTGGTGGCCTCCTCGTTGGTGTCGGCGCTGATCAGTTCGTAGAGCACCGCCTGTTCCTTGCCGGGGGCTGCGCGGAGGATTCTGCCCAGCCGCTGAACATGTTCGCGCACGCTGCCGCTGCCGGAGAGCACTACCGCAACCGAGGCTTCCGGCACATCGACGCCTTCGTTGAGCACCCGGCTGGTGACGATTACCTGATAGGTACCGTCCCGGAAACGGTCGAGGAACTCCTTGCGTTCGGCCGCGCTGGTGCGGCAGGTCAACACCGGCCAGACGAAACGCCGGCCGATATCGTAGGCGGTGGCGTTGTCGGCGGTGAAGACGATCATCTGTTCCCCCGCATGACGGCAGCGCAGTTCCCAGAGCATGCGCAGTTTGGCGGCGCCGCCGCGGGCGATTCGGCGTTGTTCGAGAAAAGCGGCAAAGGCGCGGCGTCCTTCCGGAGAACGGCCGGCGAGCATCAGAAAACGTCCCCAGCCGTTCGGCGATGAGAAATAGATGCCGTGACTGCGCACGAAGTTCAGGTAGATCGTCCGGTTTTCCCGGTAGGCGCATCTCTCTTCGGGATCGAGTTCGAGCCGGATCCGGCGGACGACGTAGGGGGAGAGAATTTTACCTTCAAGTTCGTCGATGTGGACGCGGTGGACGACCGGACCGAGCAGATCTTCGAGTACCGCCATCCGGTCATCGGGGAGTTCCGGCGTGGCCGACAGGCCGAGGCGATAGGGGGCGATTGACATGGCGGCGGCGAGGCGGGTTTCCTGACCCGGCAGGTGATGGCACTCATCGGCGATCAGGAAGGCGAAACGGTTGCCGAGGTTCTCCATGTGGATC
>CAKUKT010000243.1 GCA_934663655.1 uncultured Victivallaceae bacterium | reverse complement strand
ACCTTCATGATCGGCTCGAGGAGTACCGGCTTCGCCTTGCTGATCGCGTCGCGGAACGCCATCCGTCCCGCAATCTTGAAGGCCATTTCGTTGGAATCCACCGGATGGTATTTGCCGTCGTACACCGCCACCCGAACCCGTTCTACCGTGCAGCCGACCAGCGGACCGGAGGCGAGCACCTCCTGGATTCCCTTTTCCACCGCCGGAATGAAGTTCTTCGGAATCGTGCCGCCGACCACTTCATTGGCGAACTCATAACCGGCATCGTTATAGGCAATCCGCAGGTAAACTTCCGCGAACTGACCGGAACCACCCGTCTGCTTCTTGTGACGGTAATGCCCCTCGCCGGCGGTCGTGATCGTCTCCCGGTACGGAACCCGCGGCGTCGACAACACCGCTTCCACCTTGTACTGATCCTTGAGACGGCGTGCGACAATCGCCAGATGCTGGTCTCCCATGCCGGAGAGCAGAAACTCATGCGTCTCCTCTTCCCGCGACAACCGGATCGTCGGATCGCTCTCCGCCAGCTTGTGAAGTCCGGCGGCGATCTTCTCGTCCTCGCCGGACTTCGCCGCCGTGACCGCGTAGGACATCACCGCACCCGGGAAATCAATTCCCGCCAGCGGCGACGCCCCGGAGGTGGAGGCGAGCGTATCGCCGATATGCGAGTCCTTGAGCTTGGCCACCGCGAAAATCGTTCCCGGTCCGGCGCTGGTACAGCTGCTCTGCGTCTTGCCGTTCATCAGCAGCAGCTGTCCGAAACGTTCCTTGCCGGAGGTCGAGACGTTGAAGACATCCGAATCCGCCTTGAAGGTTCCCGTCACCGTCCGCACAAAGGTCAACTGGCCGCTGAAGGGATCGTTGATGCTTTTGAAAACGATTCCCATTGCATCGCCACCATCGGAAACCTTTTCCGGATCCCCTTCCAGCGGCACATATTCCAGCGGCGTCGGGAAGAACGAAATGATCGAATCCATCAATTCGGTGACGCCGATATCCTTGACGGAACTTCCGACAAACACCGGAATCGTGCTGCAGGAAATCACGCTCTTGCGCAGTCCGGTCATGATCTCCTCTTCAGTGAGATCGCCACCCTCAAGATAGCGCTCCATCAGCTCCTCGTCGGTCTCGGCGATGGCGTCGAGCCAGAGTCCACGGCACTCGGCCACCTCGTCGGCGATCTCCGCCGGGATATCCTTGTCGAGCAGCACATTGACCACCCGGGTGAATCCGCTCTCCTCGCCGACCGGCCAGTAAAGCGGAATGATCACCGTCTTGCCGTGATTGTTGCGCATCTGCTCAAGCACCTGCCGGAAATTGGCCCGCTCCCGGTCAAGCCGGTTTACAAATGCGAACCGCGGAATCCGGCGAGCCTTGGCCATCTTCCAGGCACGGGCGGTACCGATCTGGGGACCGTCGACCGCGTCGATCACCACCAGCGCCGCGTCGGCGGCACGAACCGCGGCGGCGTACTGACCGATAAATTCACCGTATCCCGGGGTGTCGACGAAGAAATAATGGTGATCCTTCCAGACGCAGTTCATCACGGAGGAGTAGATGCTCGACTGCTTTTCCTGCTCCTCGGGCATGAAATCGCTGACGGTGTTCTTACCGTCGACCGTGCCGATTCGCGGAATTACTCCGGCCTTGTTGAGCATCAGTTCGCAGAGAGTGGTTTTCCCGCTGCCGGAATGGCCGGCGATGACAAAGTTTCTGCATTCGGACGTGTTAGCCATATTTTTTGCTTCCCTCAGGTTTTACGGCTGTCCCCCGGGAAAACAAAACTCCCGTCCCGCGCCGCGGGAACTCCCGCCTCTGCGCGCACCCGCACCGAAAAATTCATTCGGCAGGAGCGAAAAAAACCAGCTGCCGCTCGTTCATTCAACTCGCGGCCGCGGTTCATGAGTCCGGCTCAGGAACCAAATGGAAGTTCCTGCCTTCTCCGGTCACAACCAGCTAATTGAAAAACTCTGACTTGCTACACTATAGCAGTCCTGAACGCAAAAATCAAGTGATCGGCAAAAATTCGTCGCATAATTTCCGGCGTTCACCCGGGATTTGCAATCACCGGCTTCAAGTGGTAAATTAATTATGTTGTTGTCGCGGACGGAATTTTGGTGTACCCGTCCGGAATTTTTCATTCATCACCCTCTGCGGTTAACGATGATTTCCGGTAAAAATCTGCGGGCCATGATCGGTGGCGGCGCCATTCTGCTGGCCGTTCCGGCGCTGCTGCTGCTGCAGTCGCTTTATCCCGGGGGCGGCGGATTCGTGCCGTCGCCCTACCTGCGCCATCACGATCTCCACAACCAGGTCGGCCTGGCGGCTCTCGCCGGACATGAACGCGCGATGCTGATGATGGCCGATATCTGCCGCCATAACGGTAATCCCGCCGCCGCCGACGGTTATCTGCGCTACGGAGCGGTCAATCTCGCCGGTTATGATATTCTCATCGCCTACGCCAGACGCTGCGAAGAACTTCACCCCGGTTGCCCCCGGTTCGCGGTGATGTGGTACCGGCGGGCCAAAATGCTCGCCCTCGTCCAACACGATCCGGAACGCGCCGCCGCTGCCGCCAGAGAACTTGCCCGGGTGATGAGACCATGAATTTCCGCCGTTCCATCTGGGTGGATTCCCTGCTTATCACCGCCGCCGCCGGAATTATCCAGCTGCTGTTGTTCCTTTACCTTGACGGCGGAGTGATTCCGTTTGAAAGCAATTCATTCCTGCTGATCTACAATGAACCGCGACCGCTGGCGCAGATAATTTTCGATCCGCGCCGCACCGACTGGGGACTGTATCAGGCGCGCGAACTGAGTTACTTTTTTGACGCGCTCGACGCGCGCTTCATCGCCTGGTGCATCCGCGCCGGAATCGCGCATCTGCTCTCGCTCTCAACGCTCTTCTTTATGCTCGGCACGGTATTTCTTCAGCAATATGCTTTTCGCCGCCACTTCCCGCGCCTCGGCGCCGCGGCGGGGCTGTTGTCGCTGCTCTATGTGTTGACGCCGTGCGCCTTCAATCCGCTCTTTTTCCGCAGCGCCAAACCCGGTACCGCCTTCATCATCACCGCCTCGCTCGCGCTGGCGACGGAACTGCTGCGCCGACGCCGAAAATCTTACGCCGGCTGGGTCGGCTTTGCCGCCCTGCTGCTGCTCGGTTGCGGATTTGACCGAACCGGACTGCTTTATGCTTCCGGATGTGCGATGTCCGGTGCGGCACTCTGGATTCTGGCCGCCGCCGGGGTGTTCCGGGTGCGTCCCGACGGCTGGCGAAATCTCGCCGTCGCCGCACTGGCGGCAGTGCTGGCCGCCACAATTTACAATCTGCTGCTGGCGCCGCTGCTGATTCAGGCGTTCAACGGCTATCAGCCGGATTTCTCTTATCAGCGGCTGAGCGGGCTGCCGCCGGAGTGGCTGGCCGCCCTGAGCTTCACATTCGGCAACTTTGGAAACGCCTTCTCCTCCTTCGGCGGAGTTCCTGCCGCGCTGATCGGCGGAGTACTCGCGCTGCTCTTCGCCGTACTGATGCGGAGGAACCGGGTGTTGTTGACGCTGTGGCTGGCGGCATTCGCCGCCACCTTCGCCGCCGCCGCGCTGATGGCCGCCCGTCATCCGCCGCTGCTGGACGAAAATGTCGCCCGGGGCGGTTATTATCTGCCCTTTTTCACCCTGTTGATATTCCTGCTCGGCATTGCCGCCGGGCAGGAAAAACTCGCCCGGCCGGCGGTGTTGCTGGCGGTTGTTGCGGGAATAATTCTGCGGTTGACGATCGCCCATCCGGCGTTTTCAGTTCCGGATGCCCGCAATCCACGCAAGGCCGCCACCGAGGCGATGGTCCGGGCGCTGGATGACCCCGACTACGATCCCTATTATCCGCCGCTGCCCTACCCGTCGCAGGTGGTGGTGGAATTTTTCCGCAACCGGACCGATGACGGCGACGGATCAATTCACCGGAGCAACGAATAATGCGAAGATTTTACGCCGAAATTCCCGATCAACCCGGCGCCGATGTTGAAGCGGCTCCCGGAGAACTCGACCATCTTTTCAAGGTATTGCGCGCCCGTCCCGGCGATCAGTTCGAAGTGATCGACGGTCACGGCGGCTTCGGCACCGTCCGGGTGGAACCGGGGCGCCGTCTGGTGCTGGTTTCACGCGGCCGGGAAGCTGATTCTCCGACGCAGCGCCTGATTCTGGGCTGCGCCCTGCCCCGGCGGCAGAAATTCGACCTGCTGCTCAAGCAGGCCGCCGAACTCGGTGTAAGCGAGATCCATCCGATCGCCTGCGAGCGTTCCGTCGCCGACGGAGAACACCCGGAACGCTGGTACGCGCTGCTCAAGGAGGCCTGCAAACAATCCGGCAATCGTTTTATTCCGGAGATATTTCCGCTCGCGCCACTGCACAGCGTCCTTGACGAACTCAACCGGCGTAACGTCACCTCCTATTACGGAGAAACCGCCG
>CAKUKT010000242.1 GCA_934663655.1 uncultured Victivallaceae bacterium | reverse complement strand
GCTCCGCACCCTCGGCTGCTCCTGCGACTGGGAACGCGAACGCTTCACCATGGACGAGGGACTCTCGCTCGCAGTGAGACGCGTGTTCGTCGAACTCTATGAGAAAGGATACATCTACCGCGGCCAGCGGATGATCAACTGGTGCCCGGCCGCCCGCAGCGCCCTCTCCGACGAGGAGGTGATCTACAAGGATGTCGCCGGCAAATTCTACTACTTCCGCTACCCGCTGGCCGAAGGAGAGGGCGCGCTGATCGTCGCCACCACCCGGCCGGAAACGATGTTCGGCGACACCGCGGTCGCGGTTCATCCCGACGACGAGCGCTACCGGAAACTGATCGGCAAATTCGTGCGTTTGCCGCTCACCGACCGGCTGATTCCGATCATCGGCGATCAGCACGCCGATCCCACCAAGGGTACCGGCTGCGTGAAAATCACCCCCGGACACGACCCCAACGACTTCGCGGTGGGCCAGCGTCACCACCTCGAAATCATCAACATCATGAATCCCGACGCCTCGCTCAACGACCGGGTGCCGGAGGAGTTCCGCGGTCTGGACCGCTTTGCGGCGCGCGAACTCTGCGTCCGCCGGATGAGCGAGGCAGGACTGCTCGAAAAGGTCGAGGATATCACCCACGCGGTCGGCTATTCCGAACGCGGCAACGTCCCGATCGAAACCCTCGTCAGCGCCCAGTGGTTCTGCCGGATGGGCGAACTGGCCAAACCGGCGATCGACGCGGTGAAGTCGGGACGGATCAAGTTCCATCCCGAACGCTGGACCAAGACCTATTTTCACTGGATGGAGAACATTCAGGACTGGTGCATTTCCCGCCAGCTCTGGTGGGGACACCGCATTCCCGCCTGGTACAACGACGACAACGGGGAGATCTACGTCGGCATGGAAGCGCCGACCACCCCCGGCAACTGGCGGCAGGAAGAAGATGTGCTCGACACCTGGTTCTCCAGCTGGCTCTGGCCGTTTTCGATCATGGGCTGGCCGGAGAAAACCCCCGAACTCGGATACTTCTACCCGACCTGCGACCTGGTGACCGGTCCGGATATCATCTTCTTCTGGGTCGCGCGAATGATCATGGCCGGTTGCGAATTTATGGACGAAATTCCCTTCCGCAACGTCTACTTCACCAGCATCATCCGCGATGAACAGGGGCGCAAGCTCTCCAAATCCCTCGGCAATTCGCCGGATCCGCTCGATGTGATCGCCACCTACGGCGCCGATGCGCTGCGCTTTTCGATCGTCTACATCGCCCCGGTCGGCATGGATATCCGCTACAGCAATGAAAAATGCGAGATCGGCCGCAATTTCGCGAATAAACTCTGGAACGCCTGCCGTTTCCGGCAAATGCAGGGAGGTGCCTTCGCAATGCCGTCGACACTCGACGCCGCGCAGCTCTCCGCCGATGAACGCTGGATGATCGCCAAACTCGACCGGGCAGTGGAATTCATCAGCGGCGAACTCGACCGCTTCCGCTTCCATACCGCGGCCCACGCGCTCTATGACCTGGTGTGGTCGGATTTCTGCGACTGGTTCGTCGAGGCGGAAAAGGTGCCGCTGCGCGAAGGCGGCGCGGCGGCGGAGCGGGCGCTGAAGGTACTGGACTACTCGCTCTTTACCATCCTCCGGCTGCTGCATCCCTTCATGCCCTTCATCACCGAGGAACTCGCCCACCGGATGGGCTTCATCGCCGACGACCAGCTGTTGATGTACGAGGCGTGGCCGATTGTTTCCGGCCTGGTCGTCCCGCCGGAGGAGTTCGCCGCGGTCGAAGGGAAGTTTGAACTGGTCCGGGGCGGCCGGTTCCTGCGCTCCAACTACAATATTCCCGATGGCCGCAAACTGGTGTTTCATATCAAGGCCGGTGACGAGGCGGCACTTGACTTCCTTCGGGGTGAAGAAGCCTCGGTGAAAAGTCTGCTCAACGCCGAACGGATCGATCTCTCACTCGAACCGTTTGACTCCGCGGCCAACGGCGCCGCCCCTTCCCAGCTCGGAGCCTCGGGGGTGATCAGCCTGCCGCTCGCCGGACTGATCGACATCGTCGCCGAACGCGAAAAACTCACCAAACAGCTCGCTGATCTCGACAAGTGGATCGCCGGCAGCAAAGCGCGCCTCGCCAACGAACGCTTCGTCTCCAGCGCTCCCGCCCAGGTGGTCGCCGATGTCAGAAGCAAACTGGAAGAGCTGGAGGCCCGGCGTTCGCACACCGTCGAATTACTCGAAACCCTGCGTTGAAAGTGCTTTCCCGATGACCGAGGGAGGTTACTTCCGTAAACGCGTAGAAATACTCCGCGACCCCGATTCCAGTCGGGAGTCGCGTTTTTTTGCGCTGCTGGAAATGAGCTGCTTTACGGTAAGTGCGGCGAGCCTCGTTGTGCTGCTGCCGCTCTCTTACTTCCTCCCTGACGCGGTGCCGGGCTGGGTGGTTACGGTACTGCTCTCGGGAGCGGTCGGATTTCTGACCAACTACCTGGCGATTGAAATGCTCTTCAAACCCTACCGCCCCAACCGGTTTCATCCGCTCACGCTGCTGAGCTGCGGCTACTGGAAACTCGGACTGGTACCCCGCAACCAGAATGAAATCGGCCACGCTCTCGGCCGCGAAATCGAGGAGAAACTGCTCGATCCCGACCGGCTGGCGTCGGAATTATGTTCGCTTGCGGGCGAATTTCTGATGTCACCGGAATTTTTCACCGGCCTGCGCCTTCGGATCAGCGAAGCGCTCCAGCAGCACGGTGATGATTTTGCCGCGATTCTGCATCCGGGGATGAGCGGCGCCGTGACCGCCGCCGCGACCGGGGTGGTCACCACCGGCAACCTGGTCGAATTCTACCGCGGAGAACTCCTGCCGCTGCTGCTCTCACCCGATACCCGCGCCGCGGCGGTGAGCACCATCGTCACGGCACTGCGGAAACGCTCCCCGGAACTGGCCGACACCCTGCGCACCGAACTTCGGGCCGGAGCCTGTGACTATCTCTCCCGACGACTCCCCGGCGGAATCGGAGCGGAAACCATCGCTGCCGGGCTGGTCTCCCGGATCGACCGGAATGAACTTTGTTCGATCATCAGCGAACGGCTCGGCGACGCCGACACCGTCGCGTTGATCGACCGCGGAATCATCGACATTACCAAACAGATCGGCGTCCGTCTTTCCGCTCCGGAATCGGCGGCGCGTCTTGACAAATTCACCTCTTCCACCCGGGAACGACTGGAGAAATTCCTCTCCGAACAGCTGCGTCTCCATCTGCCGGAAATTCTCCGCAAATTTGCCGGCTCCGACATGATGTGGGAACGCCTGCGCAGCGAAGCACTGCCCGCCGCCGCACCGGAACTCGAGAAGCTGCTCGACACCCACGCCCGGCTGGCCATCGTGAAACGTCTGAATATCTCCGGCCGGATTTCCGACGCAGTCGCGGTTCAGGACGTCGAAGAATTTCACCGGATGATCGATCGGATTTCCGCCCGCCACCTTGCGGCGATCCAGGTGCTCGGCTACATTCTCGGCGCCCTGATCGGCGCAATCCAGGCGCTGCTGACCGCCCTCTGCCGTTAACCCCGCCCGGCGAAATTCCCCTGCCCCGACCGGTTGCAACCGCCGGGAACCGGTGGTATAGTATTATGCGACACCGGCAAATTTATATGCCCGGCAACGCTTCCGGAGAGACGGGATTAACTCCCCGGGAAACCGGCAGAAAGAGGAACATTTCGCAAGATGAACGGAGCTGTCCACCCCGGCCTGAGCGTGGTGGGACTGACCACCCTGATAATTTTCATCGCCACCTACCTCGGACTGGCGGTCGGCCACTGGTTTTTTCTGAAACTCGACCGGACCGGAATTGCGCTGCTCGGTTTGATTGCGATGCTCGCACTCGGCTGCATCTCGCTGCCGCAGGCGGTGGATGCGATCAACGCGGATTCCATACTGCTGCTCTTTGCGCTGATGGTCATCGCCTCCCAGCTCCACTACGCCGGCTTTTACTGCCGGCTCGCCGAACGAGTGCTCCATCCGCTGCTCGACCGTCCCTCGTTGTTCCTGGCGGTGCTGATCGGACTCGGCGGAGTGCTGTCGGCGTTTCTGAACAACGATGTCGTGGTGCTGGCCCTCTGTCCGGTCATCATCGCAGCACTCTCAAACCGGGGCATCAACCCGCTGCCTTTCCTGATCGCGCTGGCACTCGCTTCCAATATCGGCTGCGCGCTCACCACCATCGGCAGCGCCCAGAACGTGATGATCGGCGAAATCGGCGGCATCTCCTTCGGCGGATACATGCGCTTTGCCATTGTACCGGTGGTGCTTTCGCTCGCGGCCTGTTATTTCGTCGTCCGGAAGCTCAGCCGTAATGACTTCACCGCCCGACCGGGACAACCGCCCCCGCCGTCCGCGGAGGAGATTCCCTTCAACCGCTGGCGGAAGAGAAGGACGTCGATCCCTTCGACTTCATCCGCACCCTGGCGG
>CAKUKT010000241.1 GCA_934663655.1 uncultured Victivallaceae bacterium | reverse complement strand
AAAAAGGCCGGGAAGTGCATGCCAGTTCCTCAACTTATGTACTGCCGCCGATTCAGATGCTCGACAAGGGCACCGATGTCGTCGGCGAGGGTCAGGAGGCGATCGAACTCGCACGCGAACGTCTTCAGCAGACCCTCGACAGTTTCGGAATTGCCGGACGGGTTACCGGTTATATTTCCGGGCCGCGGGTGACCCGGTTTGAAATTACGCTCGATCCGGGCATCAACGTCAAAAAGGTCGAGCAGATTCAGGACAACATCGCGATGAACCTCGCCGCCACCAGCATCCGGGTGCTCGCGCCGATTCCCGGCCGTCCGGTGGTCGGGGTGGAGATTTCCAACTCGAAACCGGAAGCGGTATTCATGCGTTCGGTGATGGAGTCGGAGGCCTGGAGTTCCGGCAAGGCGGAGATTCCGATCGCGCTCGGCAAGGATGTCTCCGGTAAACCGGTGATTATCGACCTCGCCCGCGCACCACACCTGCTGATCGCCGGCGCCACCGGCACCGGCAAAAGCGTCTGCACCAATTCGCTGATAGTAAGTTTGCTTTTCAGTTTCCGCCCCGACGACCTCAAGCTGATCATGGTCGATCCAAAGGTGGTGGAATTTGAAGATTACCGGCGATTGCCGCATCTGCTGACCCCGATTATCAACGATTCGAGCAAAGTGCCGATCGCATTGCGCTGGGCGGTCAACGAAATGGACCGCCGCTACCGGGTGCTGGCGCGCGCCGGCGTCAAGAAGCTGTCGGAGTTCAATTCCCGCCCGGATACCGGCGAGGAACTCTTCGACGACGACGGCAATCCGATTCCGAGCAAACTGCCGGTGCTGATCGTGATTATCGACGAATTGGCGGATCTGATGATGACCGAGGCGAAAAAAGATGTCGAAAACTCCATCACCCGGATCGCCCAGAAAGGCCGCGCCGCGGGGATTCATATTGTGGTGGCGACCCAGCGTCCTTCGACCAACATCATCACCGGTGTGATCAAGGCGAACCTGCCGACCCGAATCTGCTTCCAGGTACGTTCGATGATCGACAGCCGGGTGGTGCTCGACACCAACGGCGCAGAGAAGCTCCTCGGCATGGGCGACATGCTCTACATGTCGAGCAACAGCATGAACATTGAACGCGTTCAGGGCGCGTTGGTCAAGGACAAAAACATCAAGAGCATCGTCGAATTTGTCTGCAGTCAGGCCGAGCAGCACTTCGACGACCGGGTACTCGTCGAAGAAAATTCCGAGGAGGAGATCGACGATGACGAACTGGACGACGATGCCTTCGACACCGCTGACCAGTCGGAAGTCGCTCCGATCGTCCGCAAGTATCTGCGCCCCGGTGACGACGATACTGTGAGACGGGCGCTGGAGGTGGTAGTGATCGACCGCAAGGTCAGTACCAGTTACCTGCAGCGCCGGCTGAAAATCGGCTATAACAGCGCCGCCAAAATCATCGACCTCTTTGAAGAACGCGGAATCGTCGGCCCGCCCTCCGGCAGCGGCAACAAGCGGGAAATCCTGATCTTTGACGGACTGGAAATCAACAACTGACCAAGAGCAACAACTGGGAAAGAATCAAGCCATGTCTGAGCGAGAAGACAACTCCTATGAACTTTTCGAGACGCCGGTGGAGCCGGACGCCGCCCCGGTTCCGGAAGTGACCGGGGACGGCATCGTCGAAACCACGGCTTCGCATTCCGTCCATCCGCCGATGCACCGCGAAGCGATCCGGAGCGATGGTTCGCTCGGCAACTACCTGCGCGAACTGCGTACCCGCCGGGGCCTTTCCATCCACGACGTCGCCAGTGAAACCAAGATCAAACCCTATTATCTCGAAGCTCTGGAGGAGGAGAATTTCTCCGATCTCCCGCAGCTGGTTTACGTGCTGGCCTACGTGAAAAAACTCTGCGCCCTCTATGAACTTGACTCCGAAGCCGCCGCCGAACTCACCGCGGTACTGCGCGATCAGCTGGCGTATGAATTGCCCGAGGATATCAACAAAAGCGTCGTCAGCCGCGAGAGCAGTGCCGAAAATGACCGCAAACTTCACCGGATGGCGCTGCTGCTGATGGTCATTTTCGTGATGGTGGTGATATTGATCGCCGTCGGCGGCATCGCGCTGTGGCTCAAACTGCGTTCTCCGGGCGCCCCGACCTCCGACCCGGGACGACAGCGCGGCGAAGTGCTCGAACTGATCGAGAAACCGAAACTCAACACCTCCACGCTGGAACCACGCTGACTGGACAACCGTGGAACTGCGTGCTATATTATGGTTATGAAAATCTTACTTATCAACGGTCCGAACCTGCAGCTGCTCGGAGTCCGCGAACCGGAAATCTACGGTTCGCTGACCCTGGCGGAACTGGTTTCCCGGGTGCGGGCCGCCGCAGAAGAACTGGGCGTTGAACTTGTCGATTTCCAGTCCAACAGCGAGGGGACGCTGGTGGACCGGATCGGTTCGTCGCTTATCGAAAAATTCGACGGCATCATCATCAACCCGGCCGCCTACACTCACACTTCGGTGGCCATCCGCGATGCGCTGGCAGGGGTGGCCCTGCCCGCAATTGAAGTCCATTTGAGCAATATTTTCTCCCGTGAAGATTTCCGTTCGCGTTCGCTGACCGCGCCCGCCTGTACCGGCATGATCAGCGGTCTCGGTGTCGAAGGTTACATTCTGGCGCTCCGGGCACTCGTGTCCGTAATCAACGCCGGGTGAGCCATTAGAATATTTCAACCAGGTTACGAAAAAAACAATCAGAACGAGGTTCCTGATTATGCAAATCGACGACATCAAGGTCATTGTGAAATTGATGCAGGATCACGGCATCACCGAATTCAACATCGAAGCCGACGGCTGCAATCTGCGCATCTGCCGTTCCGCGGCGGAAGCCGTCGCCGTAGCGCCGGCGGCATTGCCCACGGCGATTCCCGCGGCCATCCCGGCAGCTCCGGTTGCTCCCGCGGCGGCTCCGGCCCCCGCCCCCGCCGCCCCGGTGGAATCGATCGATTCACCGCTGGTGGGAACCTTCTACCGCGCCGCTTCACCCGAAGCGAAACCGTTTGTCTCGGTCGGCGACAAGGTTCAGGCCGACACGGTGGTGGGCATCATCGAGGCGATGAAGGTGATGAACGAAATCAAGGCCGAAAAAAGCGGCGTCATCAAGGAAGTGCTGGTCGAAAACGGTCAGCCGGTGGAATACGGTCAGCCGCTCTTCACGATCGGTTGAGACCGGCATTGCTGATGCGCAATATTTTTCAGGAAACAACAGATGTTCAATAAGGTTTTGATTGCGAACCGCGGTGAAATCGCGCTCCGGGTAATCCGCGCCTGTCGGGAACTCGGTTTGAAGACGGTTCTGGTTTATTCCCAGGCCGACGCCGACAGTATGCCGGTGAAGCTGGCCAGCGAAGCGGTTTGTATCGGTCCGGCGCAATCGGCGTCAAGCTATCTGATGATCGAACGCGTGCTCTCGGTCGCCGCAATCTGCGACGTGGATGCGATCCATCCCGGGTACGGTTTTCTTGCCGAAAACGCCTACTTCGCCGAGGCCTGCCGTAAACACGGCATCGCCTTCATCGGACCAACGCCCGAAGCCATGCGTGCACTCGGCGATAAATCCACCGCCCGCGACACGATGAAGCGGGCCGGAGTGCCGATCACTCCGGGAAGCGATGGCCCGATCAACAGCGAGGACGAAGCGCTCAAGGTGGCGCACCAGCTGAAATATCCGGTGATCATCAAGGCTTCGGCCGGTGGCGGCGGACGCGGAATGCGTATCGCCCACAATGATCCGAGCCTGATTCAGGGTTATTACGCCGCCAAAGCGGAAGCCGAGAGCGCATTTGGAGACGGTACGCTCTACATGGAGAAATATATCGTCAGTCCCCGCCACATCGAGGTTCAGATTCTCGCCGACAACTTCGGCAACGTGATCCATCTCGGGGAACGCGACTGCAGCGTCCAACGCCGCAATCAGAAGCTGATCGAGGAGTCCCCCTCCCCGGCGCTCTCCGCCCGCCTGCGCGAACGGATCGGCGCCGCGGCGGTCAAGGCGGCCAAAGCGGCCAATTACACCAACGCCGGCACGATCGAATTTCTGCTCACCAACGACAACGCCTTCTACTTCATGGAGATGAATACCCGAATCCAGGTGGAGCACCCGGTCACCGAAATGATTACCGGCGTGGATATCGTCAAGGAGCAGATCAAAATCGCCGCCGGTGAACGGCTCACGCTCAAGCAGAAGGATATCGTTTTCCGCGGCCACGCGATCGAATGCCGCATTAATGCCGAGGATCCGGCCCGGGATTTCGCACCGTCGCCCGGTCTGGTTTCGCTGCTGATTCCGGCCGGCGGTCCGCATGTCCGTTTCGACAGTCATGTCTATTCCGGCTACCGGATTCCACCGTATTACGACAGTCTGCTCGGCAAACTGATCGTCCACGGCGTAAACCGCGCCGATGCGCTGGCGGTCTGCAACCG
>CAKUKT010000240.1 GCA_934663655.1 uncultured Victivallaceae bacterium | reverse complement strand
CGGACTACCATTGAACTCCTCGCCGGTACCGGCATCGCGGAAGCTGTTGGGCGGGAAATAGGCGACGGAGTTGTCGGTGACCGTCACATAACCCGTATTCTGCGGCGAGAACCAACCGGATCCAGCAAACTGGGAGACGTTGCCGCCCATGAACAGGATGTTACCAAAGTTGGTGTGGTTCGGGTTGTTGCCGTTGGAAGCGATATCATACTTGGTACCGCCGGTCAGGTCGGCGGAGATACCGGAATCGGAACGACCATAGATCGCACTGTCGCCTTCAACCATGTTGCCGACGAACGCATAGCTCAGTGTCGCATCCTCGGGTTTATCGTCATCGTTAGTGCCATAGGTCAGAGCCTTGGTGCCGTTGCCGGGACTGGTGGTGCTGGACGGGCAGATGTAGACCTGATAGTCGCTGAGGTACTCGTTGTTGCGGAGCAGCTCAAGCCCGCCGGCGCCCATGGCGGTACCATTGTTGGTGCTGGCGGTGTTGCCGATACGACCACCCTCGGAGGGCAGCTTGCTCTCAAAATCGTTGGCATACTGTTTCAGCGCCAGACCGATCTGCTTGAGGTTGCTCTGGCAGTTCGCGCGACGGGCGCGCTCACGGGCCTGCTGCAGCGCGGGCAACAGCATGCCGGCCAGAATCGCGATGATGGCGATCACCACCAACAGCTCGATCAGGGTGAATCCACGACTCTTCTTCATCTTCTTAATATCCTTTCTTTTTCTCTGCTTGTTTCGACGCGGCAAATGGAAAAACCCGTAAAAATACGGTAATCGCGAGCGTCGCTATCTATAGTTTAGTTAAAACGGGGTCAAACTGCAAGAGCAAAACCGTTTTTTTTCGCTTTTTTTTTGTTTCATTTCACAATGTGAAACAAAATCGAAATCGGCCTCGAATAATGACTGAAACGTTAAATCCAGTCATTACTCTCCAGCTCAGCAGTTCTCGCTCTCAAACTTCTTCATGAACGCAACCAGCGCCCGAACTCCCTCGATCGGCATCGCATTGTAGATGCTCGCCCGGCAGCCGCCGACCAGACGGTGGCCCTTGAGTTCGGTGAGACCCGCCGCCGTCGCTTCGGCAACGAACTTCGCATCCAGTTCGTCGCTCGGAGTACGGAACACCACGTTCATCCGCGAACGATCCGCCACCGCCACCGGCGAACGGAAGAATTTGCTGTTGTCGATGAAATCATAGAGTTCCGCCGCCTTCGCGTTGTTGATCTCCTCCAGCGCCGCCACTCCGCCGCGCGCCTTCACCCAGTCGGTAACCAGCGCCAGCATGTACACCCCGAAGGTCGGCGGCGTGTTGAACATCGAACCATTATCGATGTAAGTCGAATAACGCAACATCGTCGGCACATTTTCAGCAGTCCGGGCCGCCAGATCCTTGCGGATGATCACCAGCGCCACTCCGCTCGGTCCGAGATTCTTCTGCGCTCCCGCGTAGATCAGACCGAACTTGCCCGCATCGAAGACCCGCGACATGATGTCGCTCGACATATCCGCAATCAGCGGCACTCCCGCCGGCGCCGTGGGAAGTTCATGGTACTGGCTGCCGGCCACCGTATTGTTGCTGGTGATATGCATATAGGCGGCTCCCGGCGTAAGTTTCCAGGAGCACGGGCACGGAATATGATCGTATTTGCTCTCTTTGCTCGACGCCGCAATATTCACATTGCCGAAGAGCTTCGCCTCCTTCGCCGCCTTCGCGCTCCAGACCCCCGTGTCCACATAATCGGCGGTTCCGCCGTTGAGCAGGTTCATCGGCACCATCGCGAACTGCATGCTCGCGCCGCCCTGAATGAAAAGCACCGCGTAATCATCGCTGAGGTTGAGCAGTTCACGCACATTCGCCTCGGCCCGGTCGATCACCGGCTTGAAATATTTGCCGCGGTGCGAGAGCTCCATAATGCCGCTGCCGCAATTCTGATAATCGGTGAACTCGCTCTTGGCCTTGAGCATCACTTCTTCGGGAAGCATCGCCGGACCGGCCGCAAAATTGTAAATCTTCATGATTCCTGCTCGCTTTCGTGATTGGTTAAGCTGAATGTGCGGAATTTTTGTCCCGGATGTAACCGCAGTCTCACCGGAAAGTAATAATATACATGTGCAACCGGAAGTTTTCAAGAGCGGCGCATTCACCCGCATCCTGCGGAATAAAATTTGAAAATTACGGGAGTACCGGGGTTGACAAGGCAAAATAGTGTACTATATTGAAAAAAGAACACTAAACAAGAGGTTCATCATGGATGCTTTCTCTGAAAAAGAACCGGAGTTTCTTGTCGCCAGCCGAAAACTGATGACCAAACTGTTTTCGGGCAATATCCATGCCGGAATGGTTCTCAAAGAAACTCTGCTTTCCAAGGAATTCGAGGTCAGCCGCCGCGCCATGCGCGAAGCCCTGTGCATGGCGGTCGGCTGGGGAATCGTCGAATACGTTCCATTCTGCGGCTATCGGATCCGGGATTTCTCGCTCGGTGACCTGCTCGACTGGTATCAGTTGCGCGAAGCCATTGAAACAATTGCCGTCCGCGAACTGGCGGAAAACCGCCCCCCGGAGGTTCTCCGCGAACTTGAAGCCATCCTCAATGAAACGACCGACACCAACGATGAATATCCCGACCGCAGCCGAAATGAAATCGCATTTCACCTCACCATCGTCAACGGATGCGGCAACAAGCGTTTCGCCGATCCCGCAATACTCTGCCCGTTCGCAGTCATTTTCGGCATCAGCAACGACGCTCTCGTTGAACTCAATTACCGCAACCACTCCTTTCCAAACATCCTCGAGGCCTCCAACTCCCCGGAAGCGTATCGCGACCTCGTTCAGGGCGGAAGCCAGGACGTTCACCGGGAATTTTTTGAACTGATCCGCGACGGGAAAAGAGAGCGCGCTGAATCCCGGTTGCGCGAACACATTCACTTTCACTGCGACCTGCTGAAAAATTCAATCCGCATTTACGGTGACCGGGACACCCCGATCAATGAGCTGTTGAAACGCAAACCCGGCAGCTCAAAGCGAATGATCCGCAATTTAATCAGAGGCCGTCAGAACTTGACCGTACAGTAGAATATCGCCGAATCTCCCCCGATCCTGATAAAAACACTCGAGTGGAAGCAACGCTGATGCCGACTTCCAGATCAATTGATGATGTGAGAGCTTCAACTTGGAAAGGAGAAAACATCATGTCCAAATCCAGAACGCTGAACTTCACCCTGATCGAACTGCTCGTCGTCATTGCGATCATCGCAATTCTTGCCGCAATGCTGATGCCGGCGCTGTCGAAAGCACGGGATGCGTCAAAACGGAGTACCTGTCTCAATAACCTGAAACAGAACATTCTGGCTATGCAGATGTATTCCAACGATCAGAAAATCGGCGCCTACATCTGCACTTACGGCGGAACATACATGGATATTGTTTCCGGCTGGGGATACAGCTGGGCAGACCGGCTCTACAACAGCGGATACTCCGCCTGGCTGTCGAAAACCTACTCCTGCCCGGCCGGACCTCCGCCTTCCAACGGAACTATCCTCGGAAATGTAAAGTTCCAGTCACAGATTTACGGCGCCTGCGGCCAGGCAGTCGCCAGTAACAACACCGCAAATCTCTACAATGCAAGGCTTTGTCCGGTCAACGGCAGCACCGACGGCACGCTCAAAAATTTCTTCCGCGGCATATCCGGTTCGGCCGTCCGCAACCCCACCGCGCTCGTGCTTCTCGGCGACAGTATCGAAGGACTCACCAGCAAAAATCAATTTTATAGCATGAACAAAAACGGCGGAATCACCGGTTTTCACAACGAACGCGCCGGACTCGGCTTTTTTGACGGACACGCCGATCATCTCGGCATCGGTGATCTCTACAATGTCATGAAGGACAACCCGGAAGACTACAACACCACCGGACCATCCAACCTCTGCTATTTCGACCAGAACATGAGCATGGTCATCGGTTACACGTTCATCTGATCCTTCCCGCCGAAAAAAAAAGGTGCTTTCGCCTCAATCTCCCTGCGAAAGCACCTTTTTCATTCCCCGGTCAGCACGGCAAGTTCGCGCAGCCATTCCCGGTCCTCCCGCGTATAACCGCCCGAATCCTCCGGTTTCACCGCCCTCAGCCGGAACCAGGCCAGCCGCCAATCCAGCAGCGCGCTACTCTCCTGCGCCCGATCCCCGCGTTCTCGCGCCTCCCGAAGCCGCATCACCGCGGCCGCCGCCTTCCGGAGCAGCAGCCGCTGCTGGAACCCGCCGCCAATCCGGTCCGCCAGTCCCGCCAGCCGTTCCGTCGCCCCATCCGAATCCGTGATGTTGCGCAACACAAGCTCGCCCGGCAGCAGGAACAGCAGCCGCGCATAACGCAACTCCGCGCCGGGATCATCCCATCCCCCTCCCGCCGTGAACGCGGCAAATTCCGGATCAACGCCGGCAAGCTCCGCTTCTTCAGTCGGCAGCGAGGCCAGATCGAGCCGCGGAAGCTCCCGGCTCGGAATGCCCAGTGAC
>CAKUKT010000239.1 GCA_934663655.1 uncultured Victivallaceae bacterium | reverse complement strand
TCCCGGGGGATGGCGTTGCTGCAGGGGCGTGCCTATGTGCTGCCGCAGGATGTCAAGGAACTGGCGCCGGATGTGCTCCGGCACCGGATTGTGCTCTCCTACGAGGCGGAAGCCGAGAACATCGACGCGGACGCGGTAATCGGGCGGCTGCTCTCTGAACTTCGCACGCCTTAGTCGCGGAAAGCGAGGTCGAACATGCTTCCCTCCGAACTGGCCAGACAGATTCGGCTGCTGGAAATCCGTACCAACCGTATGGTTGACGAGATAACCGGCGGTGCGTATCGCAGTGTATTCAAAGGGCGCGGAATCGAATTTGACGAGGTTCGCGAATACACTCCCGAGGATGATGTCCGGGATATTGACTGGAATGTTTCCGCCCGGATGGGCGCGCCCTACATCAAGAAATTCGTTGAAGAGCGTGAACTGACCGTACTGCTGCTGGTGGATGTTTCGGCGTCCGGGGCTTTCGGCTCCGCGGAAAAGACCAAGCGGCGCACCGCGGCGGAACTGGCGGCGCTGCTGGCTTTCAGCGCCGGTCACAACGGCGACAAGGTTGGTTTGCTGATGTTCAGCGATCAGATCGAACTTTATGTGCCGCCGCGTTCCGGGCGTCGCCATACGCTGCGGCTGATCCGGGAAATGCTCGCTTTCACGCCGCGTTCCGGTGGCACCGACATCCCGATGGCGCTGCATGAGGCGGCATTGCTGCTCAAAAAGCGGAGTGTGGTTTTTCTGCTCAGTGATCTTATCGCCAGGGACGGTTTTGAAAAAGCGCTGAAATTGTTGAATCAACGCCATGATGTGATCGCGCTGGAGGTTTTCGACCCGGTGGAACAACGCTGGCCGACGGGGATTCCCGTCGAAGTTGAGGATGCGGAGACCGGGGAGATTGTAAGTTTCGCCGGCGGCAGACAGCTGTCGGCGCTTGACGCCGAACTCGCCGCTGCCGAGGAAGCCAAACGGCTGGCGTGTCGTAATGCCCGGGTTGATCTCATCGAAATTGAAAGCGGTACTGATGTGCTGCGGCCGGTGATCGATTTCTTTTCCCGCCGCCGTCGGCGGATGGAACGATAGGGGAGAGGAGGTCGAGCCGAGATGAAAAAGAGATTGATGGCACTGCTTCTGACGGTGGTGGTGCTGGTGCTGGCGGTGATATTGTTTCTTCTCTGCGGTTACTGGTTGTCGTTGCGTGACCGTGGCGCGGCGTCACTTCCCGCGCTGGCGGTTTTGACGCCTGAGGAGGGAACGTCACTGGGCGGAGAGTTGACGGCGCAGCTTGAGTTTGAATTGCCGCTCTACCGTCGGGTGGAAAAGGTTGCAGTGGTGCCGCCGGAAGGGGTGACGGTGGTCGGAAATCCGCGGATAAGTTCCGAGTGGCGTTGGTCTAAACGCCGGTGGCGGGTGGAGGCGCTGCTGCGTCCCTTCCGGAGCGGAACGATGAATCCCGGCGCGCTGGCGCTGGAGATCTCCCCGGTGGAGAAGGGGGCGGAAATTGAAGCGGTAACCGTGGCGATTCCGGATTTTTCGGTGCGCAGTGAAAGTGCTGTGCCCGGCGGTGAACTGCGGCTGGCCGGCTCGGTTGAACCCGGAGGACCCGATGAGCGGAAACTTCTCTGGCTGATTCCGGCGGTTATTCTGTTGCTGCTTGCGGCAGGGTTGATTTACCGATGGCGACGTCGGGCAAAGGCGGTTCCTTCGCTGCCGCCCTGGGAACAGGCATTGGCGGACTTATCCGGTTTGAAGCAGCAGGTCGACAGCCGGAATATTACGCCCGAGGTGGGATTTTTCCGTCTGACCGATTTGGTGCGCGGATACCTGGAGAAACGTTTTCAGTTGCGCGTCACCACCCGGACTACGCCGGAATTTCTGTCCGGTCTTGATCGTGAATCGGTTCTGCCTGCCGGACAGCGTCCATTTCTCCGGGATTTTCTGACTGCGGCTGATCAGATCAAGTTCGCGCTGGCTCCCACCGATGCGGCAGCGGTTGACGCCGCGATCGAACGGGCATCGGCGCTGGTTGAAGCCACCCGTCCGATCGAGGAGGAGAAGGAGTCGGAAAACCGTGTGGAGCGGGGAGGGGAGGAGAAAAAATGATCGAATTTGCCTATCCATGGGCGCTGTTTGCTCTGCTCGGGGTGATTTTTCTCTACTATTTTGAGCGTCACTGGCGTCGTCGTCCCTCCATTGTGGTTTCGTCCGCCCGTCCTTTTGCCGCGTTGCGCCGTCACCGGAACCGGCTGGGAATCGTGGAATATCTGATGCTGGCGGGGGCGGTGGTGCTGGTGTTTGCGCTGGCGCGTCCGAGGTTCGGGGATGAAAAGGTGATTGTCCGGGCGGACGGCATTGATATAATTCTGGCGATTGATATGTCTGGAAGTATGAATGCCTTTGATGTCCCTCGCAACATCACCGATGGGAGAAAGCTGCTCGAGGAGATAAACGCCGGACGGGTGATGAACCGGCTGGATGTCGCCAAACAGGAGATTCGCCGCTTTATCGAATCCCGTCCCAACGACCGCATCGGTCTGATCGGGTTTGCCGATCTTGCTTACAGTTTCTCTCCGCCGACTCTCGACCATTCCTGGTTGATTGCCAGGCTGGAACAACTTGAGCCGGGATTGATCGGCGATGCCACCGGAATTGCTTCGCCGATAGGTTCAGCGGTGAGCCGGCTCAGAAGTTCCGCCGCACCGCGGCGGGTACTGGTGCTCTTTACCGATGGAGCGAACACCGCGGTCAACCGGCTTACGCCGGCTCAGGCAGCGGAACTGGCAAAAGAGTTCAATGTGGTTATTCACACGGTCGGCATCGGCAGTGACAACGCCTATATGCTCGACAACACTTTCGGCAGTCGTTTTATTCCTTATGGTGATAACTTCGATGAAAAGTTGCTCCGTTCGCTGGCCGAGGTTACCGGCGGCACCTATTTTCATGCCGCCGACGCCGACGGTATGAAGGCGGTGATGGAGCGGATCAACGAACTGGAAAAGACCTCCGTCGAACAACCCCGTTATGTCGAAAACCGGGAATACGCTCCATTGCTGGCCTTGATCGCCGCCGGATTGTTCCTTCTCGGTTTTGTGATACAGTCAACCTGGAAACTGCGACTTCCCTGACTTCCGGGGAAGGGGGCGCCGGTCCATATTCCCACCGCACCGGCAGAAGGCTTTTGCATGAACCGCGAAAGCTGGTCGGCTGGTTTACATCTGCTGGCCTGATTTCGGTTTGAAAAAAAACGTATCCGGCATTTCGGTGCTTGTAAATGCCGATTTTGGCGTTATACTATTTCCCGGTATGAAATCGTGCGGAAAATCCGCGCCGGGCCGCCCGAAACGCTTCCGGTTGCCCGCTGAAACCGACAGTCATCATCGATTCCGAGGGAAGGTTAAGGAGAAATAACGACATGGGGCGGTGTAGTATAGCGGTGATTTTTCTGACCGGGTTGCTGGCCCTCTCTTTGCAGGGAGCCAAATTCGATCCGGTACTGGAGAAGCGGGCTGAGCTCTGGAACACCTCCGGCGAAGCGCTGAAAACGGCATATCCGGGCATTTTTACCTGGATGGATTTGAAGAAAACTTCCCTGCGATTCAACCGGGTGACCAGCCGGGCGGAACTCTCCCTCTTCGGCTATCCGCTTCAGGAGCTGGTGTGTGAATTCACGGAGGGGAAACTGAGCGGAATAGATATTTCGTTTTACAACCGCGGCGACGCCGGCGCCTGGGATATGAAGCGTTTCAACAGCGTTTTGGACGATCTCAATGCGAAAGTCTGCCAATATCTGGGAACCCGGGAGCAGCCGTCACGGCAGAATTCGTTGATGGACGATGGACGCGTTTTTGCCTATATATGGCGGATGCCGGATTGTGATCTGATGTTGCGCTGGAGTATTACAAACCGTAAGGAACCGGAATATATTTTCGTTGAACTCTATCCGCCCGGCGGTGCGCCGGAACATCTCCGCAGTGGTTTAAAGGTGCAAGTTCAGGTTGTTGATCTTAAAGAGAACATTCAGACGGATTCCAGCGGCGCATTCTATCTGGATATCCCGATGGTCGATCAGGGGGCGAAGGGATATTGCGTTGCCGCAACGGTGGCGCGGGTACTCAAATATTACGGCGCCGATGTCGATCAACATCTGATCGCGCAGTTGGCCAAATCCGACGCCGACCGTGGAACCAACATCAATCAAACGATTGCAGGTCTTGAGAAAACCGAGAATCGGTTCGGCATTCGGGTGCGCCCCTATTACGCCTACGAACTCAATACCTGGAAAGATATCATGAAGATGATCAAGGATTACAACCGGATCGCAAAACGAAATGATATCAAAGAGATTGATGAGGATGACTATATTTTGAAGATCAACGGCCGGAAATATCTCAACTTCCGGTTGCTGATGGACAGTCTGGATTTCGAAACCTTCTGTCAGCTCCGTTCCCAGGACAAACGCGCCAAGGAGGATTTTTTCAAGCAGATCCGCGAAAGCATCGATGAGGGACTGCCGCTCTGCTGGG
>CAKUKT010000238.1 GCA_934663655.1 uncultured Victivallaceae bacterium | reverse complement strand
CGCTGGGGATAATCACGGTGGCCAGTCTATTGCTGAGTCTTGATTTCTCCGATGCTTCCGCCTGGAAATTTTCCATCGGCTCTCTGCTGGTGCTCGGCGCCTGCGGCTGCTGGGGGATGGAGAACAACTGTACCCGGAACATGTCAGCGAAGTCGCCGGCGCAGATCGTGATCGTCAAAGGCGTGGGTTCCGGGGGAGCGGCGCTGATGTTTGCGCTGCTGCTCGGGGATCCGTTGCCGCGTTCAGTTTCGGTGGTGCTGCTGGCGCTGCTGCTTGGATTTGTCGCTTACGGACTGAGTATCTTCTGCTATGTTAAAGCGCAGCGCTATCTCGGCGCGGCCCGGACCAGCGCATATTATGCGGCGGCTCCGTTTATCGGAGTATTGCTTTCAATGTTGATTCTCGGGGAGGCGGCGTCTTCACATTTTGTGATTGCCGCCGCGTTGATGGCTGTCGGGGTGTGGCTGGCGCTTCACGAACGCCATATTCACACTCATCGTCACGAAATGCTGACGCACAACCACGCACATCTGCATGATGACCAGCATCACTGCCATACGCATGTTCCACCGGTAACCGGCTGGCACAGCCATGAACACGTTCATGAAGCAATGGTTCACACCCATCCGCACACTCCGGACATTCACCATCGTCACCGTCACAGCTGAAATTTGCGGTGGCGGGGGAGGAGTTCAGACGCGGTGGTGCGCCGGAAGCGTCGAAGTTTTTTCCATCTCACCGGGAGTGAAGCGGTAGCGTTGCGCCCGCAGATAATATTCTCTCCAGTTCTCCATGCCGAATTCGGCGGTGATCTCTTTGCTGCTGCGTTCCGGATGATGTGAGGTCAGCATTACGCACCCGAGTTGTCCGGGATCGGAGACTTCGATCTCCCGGCCATAACGTTGCCTGGCGGCGGCGAGTTTTTCCCAATTGCCGTCGAGATGCAGTAGTTGGTAGTCGAGATTGATCGTCGTGGTGACGTGAGAAAAGTAGTTGGTGGAATGCGCAACTAACTCTCCCAGCGGATTGATTATGGTGCATTCGTTGCCGCAGACGGCTCCGATGAAATAGGCTCCGGCGCGATAAGCCCAGAAACGCTGCATCAGCCCGCCGTGGTACATGGAACAGAAAACAATTAAATTTGGTCTGGCTTCACGATAATGCTCCAGCAGTTCCATGAAGTTCAGGTCGAAGCAGATCGCCATCGCGACCCGGCCGAACTCGGTTTCGATGACCGGTGCATTGACTCCTGCGAGCAGTGGTTCGGGAAAGGTTTCATCGGGAACGTGAAAATTTTTATTGTAAGCGCCGACGGTTTCGCCGTGGCGGCCGATCAGTTCAGTGGTGGTGCGCCAGGTGCCGTCTCCGGCGGCGCGGCGGGTACAGAGGGCGAAGTTACAGTGGTGATCGCAGGCGATTTCAGCGAAAAAATCGCGGATGCGTTCTCCGCGGTACTTCAGGTATTCGAAATAGGCTTCCGGAGTGTATTCCGGGTAACGGTCGCACTCCTCGGGGAGAACGATCAGATCGGGATGGTTCGGCAACACTGCGGCGAGCTGGTTGCGCCAGAAGTCAATCATTCTGAGGACGGCATGTTCACCGGCCGGGGGAGGGTTGTCCAGCGGGGGGCGGGCGCCCAGAGCACTGACGATGATTTCACGGTTGCTTTTCATAATCGTTCTCCTTGAAAGTAACAGGCGCCACCACATCAACTGGTAACGGGTGCGACAGATTCTGGGAATGGCGGAAGCGCGACGGCGGTTCGCCGTGGTTCATGCGGCTGAAGAAACGCGAAAAGGTGTAGATATCGGTGAAGCCGAGTTCGGCGGCGATTTCCGAGATGTTCCGTTCGGAGTATTTCAGATGCCTGCAGGCCAGCGCATACAACTTCCGGTCGATGTATTCCTTGAGGGAGACACCGTAACTGTGGCGGGTTATCCGGCAAAGATGAGTCGGCGAATAGCCGAGGCGGGCAGCAACCGATTTGACCGAAACGCGTGACGCCCCGGACCCGGAAGAATCGCTTCATCGATCCGGCGCAGCAGTTTAGGGACGCTGGGAGCAGTGTGGCGATAATGCAGTTCAAACAGAGCTGCCAGCAGATGTTCCAGAATCGCATCGTTGTCGCGCGTCGCCGCCCGGTCGGCGAGGCGCTGAATTTCATCCCGGAAATAAGTGGCAGCCGGGGTGTTTTCCACCACTCCCCAGGGCAGCCGGTTGAAAAAATCCCCGGGCTGAAATTTAATCGAGACAAAAGCCCGGCACAGGGGCGGATAGTGGAACTCGTGCCGTATTCCCGGAGGAATCAAGACCGCCATGCCCGGATTCAAAGTTATCTTTCGTCCGTCGATAGTTGAATAGATCGCACCCCGGAGAGCGATCTCCAGCTGCCAATGGTCGTGGTGGAGGTGCGGCGGGGAGGCATTGAACGGGGTCGTTGACTCCACGAGGTTGTAATACAACAACCGCACCCGGGATGGGAACAGCAGCTGATCTTGGATCACTTTTTTTGCCTCCCGCCGGACGGTGGTTACTTCGTGCTAAGCCGGGCCCGGAGATATTCCCGGGCAAAAGCGGTGCCGTCGTACCCCGGGTCATCGAGCCGCAGGTCGGATAGAAAGATTTTCTCTCCGTTGTTCTGCCAGGACATTCGGGCGGCGAGCGCGGCCAGTTCCGGTTCCAGGAGCACCTCGGGCGGAATCGGCGGGGTGTCGCTCCGGCCGGTGAAGTAGGGCATTACCGCGTCGAGCATGGAACGGTAGATCCGGTTGTTATCGGTTTCGATCTGTTTAACCGCCCGGTCGGAGACCGCGGTGATGGTGAACGGCAGCCATTGTGCCGGTCCGATGGTCAACAGGGCGATTTCACCGGTGTGCCATTCGATCATCAGCTGCTTGGCTCCGCTTGATCCGAGGTAGCGCACCGCCCGTATGCCCGGTCCCAGGAGAGCGGAGATCAGCGCGTAGGCGTGTATGCCGTAATTGAAGTCATCAACTCCAATTGCCGTATAGGCAGTGTGGATCCGGCCTCGCTGTTCCACCGGAACAGCGAGGTATTCGGCGACTTCCCGGCAGTAGCGCAGCACCGACCCGCCGGTTACGCGACGCCCCGGTTTCATCCAGTCCATCACGACCGCGAGGTCGCGCAGATTGCCGGCGACCGGCTTGTCGAGATATACCGATTTCCCGGCCTCAACGAAGGGACGAGCCTGTTCGATATGGCGATCCCAGTTGGTGGTGTGGACGATCACTCCGTCGACGAGGTCCAGCAGTTCCTCCAGCCGTTCGACGGGATGGGGAATCGCATGCCGGGCACAGAACTCCCGGGCGAACCCGGCAGGCCGGGTTTCTCCGGAATCCCAGGCGGCGACGACTTCAGCGTCAATCTGTTTCGTTGTGTGCATATCCCGGATTTGCGGAACCCAGGCGTCGGGATGTGAAGTGCAGAGTCCTACCAGACCGATTTTAAAGCTCATGGTATGTTCCTGTTGTTATTGATGGGGGTAATAAAGTATGATTCCGAGAGCTTGTTCGGGGTGGTCGATGAGCAGATCGGTGGCCTGCCCGACCTCGGAAATCGGGAGCCGGTGAGTGGTCAGGGGATCGACCCGCAGCCGTTTTTCGCCGATCAGCCGGATGATCTCCCGCAGGTGGCGCTGCGTAGTGAACTGTACAAAGGCATCCGGATAATCCGCTCCATGTTCATATCGCGGGTCGTGATATCCGGCGCCGGTACGAGACGCGGCACGGAAGTCCAGATTTCCGGAAGCCGCGCCGCCGGTGATGGCGACCCGGCAACCGCCGACCAGAATGATTCTCCCCATGGCGTGGCCGTCGGCGGAACGCTTCATGCACTTTTTCACCGTCTCCAACGCGGTGGTCGCTTCACCGCCGAACGCGAATACCGCGAAGTCCGCTCCGTAGGGAGCACAGAATCGATCCGTCGCCGCCGCCACATCGTCACGCCTGATGTTGACCGAATCTTTAATACCGCACTTCGCCGCAATTCGGCGGCGCAGCGTTATTCCTTCCCAGGCGATGATTCTGGCTCCGGAAAGCCGGGCGAGCTGGGCGACGAGGTTGCCTACGAGTCCCAGACCGAGTACCATACCGTATTCTCCGAGTTCGGGCTGGACACGGCGAATCGCCTGCAGCGCGGTGGCGCCGAGACAGGCATAAGAACCCTGTTCGTATGAGACATTATCCGGCAGAGGCGTCACCAGGTTTACCGGCACCGCGGTGTAACTGGCGTGCAGAGCCTTGTTCGCTCCCATCGCTGCTACCCGCATGCCGACGCGGAGATCCTTGCAGTTGCCGCTGACGGCGGAAACGTGGAAGCCGGTTTTTTACGAAGGAACCGGCCGGGCCGGATTTGGCGGGACTGGCGTGACGCTGGCGCTCGACTGCAAGGCGGCGGCGCTTTACCGCAATGTCATAGATGAGATTTCGGAGGGCAGATATATGTGCGAAAGCCTTATCGACTCCGGCGAGAGATACACGCTGCTGGTTTCAGAGGTTCACGTT
>CAKUKT010000237.1 GCA_934663655.1 uncultured Victivallaceae bacterium | reverse complement strand
GGGCAATTCCATTCAGGGGGTGCTGCTGCGGCTGCTTCATCACGCCACCCATCATTTTCTCCAGCATCTGCGGATCATCCGCAACATCTCCGACGAAATCGAGGCGAAAATCGAATTTGCCGTCACCAATAAATCGCTGGTGAACATGTTCTCACTGCTCAAAAGCCTCACCTACTACGAATCGGCGACCAGCGCCAACCAGATGCTGCTTTCCCGGCTGCGCAGCAACGCCGAACGAATCGGATTCACCGACGAGGAACTGGAATTTCTCGAGGACATCACCGTCGAAAACAAACAGTGCGACAACCTGGCCAACATTTACGCCGGGATTCTCACCGGCATGTCCGACGCCCGGGTGTCGATCGTCAGCAACAACCTCGCCGTAATCATGAAATATCTCGCGATCATCAACGTGGTGTTCATGCCGCTCACGATCATCACCGGCCTCGGCGGCATGTCGGAATTTGCGATGATGACCGAAGGCATCTGGTGGCCGCACGCCTACAGCGCATTGCTGCTGGTGCTGGTATTGATCGGCTACATCACCTATCTTCTGGTTCGCAACATCGGTGCGAATTCCGCTTCCAGGAGGCGCTGAAAATGTCCAAGAAAAACAAGAAAAAACAGCTGCCTCGCCGCGGTCAGGAGAAACGGGCCGCAATTCGTCGCCGCTTTGATATCACGATGGCTGGAATCGCGCTGCTGTTTCTGGTGGCGGTGCTGCTCTGCCATGGCCAGAAATATGAACTTGGTTTGCCGGAAAACAGCGGATACCTTTACTGGCTGTTGCTGCTGCCTGCCTATATTCCGCTCGAAATCGTCGGCCTCTGCGCACTGCTGCCGCAACTGGGAACCGGCTGTTTCGTTGGGAAAGAGGCGCTGGTGCTCGGCGGCTGCGATCTCGCACTGGTGGCGGTGGTGTGGCTGATTGTGCGGATTGCCTCCCGACACCGGAATACAGAATTTATTTTGATTGCGTGGCATTTTGCGATGATCTTCTTTTGCTGGGGCCTGATGCAATACTCGCTGCTCGGAGTTTCACTGCTCTGGGAGCACGGCGGTTTGAGCCGTCCTTTCCATCCCCACCTCCACCGCCCGGCCGCCCCGGAACCGGTTACCATCGTCGAGGATGTCTCCCAAACAGCAGCCGCGGAATAACCGCAATGCGCAACAGGAGTGCACATTTATCCGTAAAGCGCTTGACTGGCGGCGGGTGAAGTGTTATCTTATGTTCGATATGTATGCGCATTTCTCCGCGTGTCCCCCGGAAGTGCGGATCTACTCCGGAAATAAACGGCATGCGGAGCGAAAATTCCGGGCAGATGAGGATGAAGGCAAGCGACTGGATCATCGATTTTCTTAGTTCGCACGGCGTCGATACCGCCTTTGGCTATATCGGCGGGATGGTGACTTATCTCATCGATTCCGCGGCAAAAGATCCCCGGTTGCGTTTCATCCAGACCTATCACGAACAATCCGCCGCCTTCGCCGCCGAGGGTTATGCCCGACTGCGGGGCGGAGTCGGCGTCGCCATCGCCACCAGCGGTCCCGGAGCGACCAATATGCTCACCGGGGTGGCGGACGCATATTTTGATTCGATTCCGATATTGTTTATCACCGGTCAGGTCAACTCCTCAGAATACAAATACAATAAGCCGATCCGCCAGCAGGGATTCCAGGAAACCGATATCGTTTCGATGGCCTCACCGGTGACCAAGTACGCCGTGATGGTCGACGATCCGAAGCGGATTGTCTATGAATTTGAGAAAGCGTTTTATATTGCCACCACCGGCAGACCCGGGCCGGTTTTGATCGATCTGCCGATGAATCTGCAGGCGGCGGAGCTCTTCCTCGAAGATTGTGTTCATTTCACTCCCGAACCGGAGTCATCCGGTTCCGTCGCCGGTTCGGCTGCGGCGGCCATCGTCGCCGCAATCAATGCGGCCGCCCGACCGCTGTTGCTGGTGGGCGGCGGTTGCCATCATCCGGAACTGCGCGGTCATCTCAACCGATTGATCAGCAGCGGCATTCCGGCGGTAGTCTCCCTGATGGGCAAAGGTTCGGTGGATGAAACGGAACCGCTGTTCACCGGCATGCTCGGCTGTTACGGCAACCGTTGCGCCAACCTGTCGGTAGCGCGATCGGATCTGCTGGTTGTGCTGGGCAGCCGGCTGGACACCCGGCAGACCGGAGCGAGACTGGATGACTTTGCCGTTTCGCGCCGGATAATTCAGGTTGACATCGACATTGAAGAGATGCGCAATCATCGGCTCCGCAACCGGGAAACCATTCTGCTTGATGTGGTTCCGCTGCTTGCCGAACTCGAAGCACTTATCCCGGAAATCCGGGTTTCCGCATCCTGGAAAAACGAAATCGTCCGCCTGAAACGCAACTATTCCACCGAACGGGAAGTCGAACGTTTTGTCACCAGCCGCGTTCCCTACGGAACCCTCGCTGAACTCAGCCGTCTTGCCGCGGACAATACCATATATTTCGCTGACGTCGGTCAGAATCAGATGTGGGCGGCGCAGACGCTCGCCCCCCGGGGGGATCAGGATTTTTTCACCTCGGGGGGAATGGCGCCGATGGGGTATGCGATTCCGGCCGGGATCGGCGCAGCGCTGGCGACCGGAGGGAAACGGCCGGTGATTGTAATCACCGGAGACGGCGGACTGCAGATAGCGCTGCAGAGTCTGCCGTTGATTTCCCAGTACGACCTCCCGGTGACGGTAGTGGTGATGAACAACGAATCACTCGGAATGATCACCCAGTTCCAGCAGATCTACCTGGAGTCGAACTTCGTCGCCACCACTCCCGCCGGCGGCTACCGGGGACCACGCTGTCGGGAGCTGGCAGCGGCGTTCGGCCTCGATTACCGCCGGGTTGAGGCGGCAGCTGACGTGGAAAACGTTTTTGTTTCCCGTAGTCGCCATACCCTGATCGAGGTGATAACCGGATTTCCCAGTGTGGTTTCGCCCAAGCTGGAGTTCAACAAGCCATTTTACGAGATGTCGCCGCCGCTGCCGCGAGAGGAATTGGCCCGGGTTCTCGAAGGACGCGCCTGACGAGTTTTCAGCCATCGTATGCTTTTCCGGCAGCCTTGACCTATCCCCGGCGACGGCCTGGCGCATGAACTTGCAGCCGCCTTACCGTATGCTTTTCCGGCAGCCTTGACAGCCATTCAGCGGCTCGCCTCCGGGAACCAGCTTTCCCGGCGATGAACACCCCCCTTCCACCTGGGACAGCCCGGGTGAAGCGACCGGACGTTTGCAGTCCCGACCGTCGTGACATATCACGGCGCTTTTTTTCTGCCGCCCTCCCCTCATTATATTTGTGCTAACGCAATTCTCACATTTACTTCACCCGGTGTCTACGGGAACGGTATACTTTATCGGTGAAACATCGGAATGGATCGTCGCCACAACCTGGCGTCGTTTTCCAATCGCAACCACCAAACAGGAGAGAATCGTGAAAAACAGATCGAAAAACCTGCTGTTCTCATTGCTGGCGGCCACCCTTCCCGCCGCCGCCGCCGAACCGGGCGGATGGGTCGGAGCCGCCGCCACCTCGCCGGATAAAATTCAGAAAATCCGTTTCGTCGAAGATGATGCGCAAAATTACATGGCTTCAAAGATCTATGAATTGAAACATCAGAAGGCCAATGATCTGGTTCCCTTCATTCTCGGCGCCATCAAACGTTATGCGAAAAACGGTTCCGCCGACCGCATCAACTATTCCGCGGCCGGCAAACAGCTGATCGCGGTAAGCTGCCCGGTTCCGCTGCTGCCCTACATCGACGACATGATCGCCAAACTCGATCGCCCCGGAACCAGGGGACCGGATGGCTCCGGCATCGACGGTACCGGCATCATCCGCTCGGTTTACACCCCGGTCTGGCGTTCCAGCGAAAAAATGATGAATATAATGATCAAGGCCGGGATCCCCTCCAACGCCACCGAAGGAGCCAATCAGGACGCGGTCGTCGCCTTCGACGCCGCCACCAACCGAATCTACTGGAAAGATTCGATCAACAAAGACAAGGATATGAAAAAATATCTCGCCTGGCTCGACCGGCCGATCCCGCAGGCTACACTCAAAATCAACGTTTACGAAGTGCGCGAAAGCGTGCTTGCCGATATCGGGATCGACTATCTCGCCTGGAAAAACGGTCCCGGACTCAACCTTTTCGAAGCCGGAGCAACCTTTCTGGAAGGTTCGGCGCTGGCCGAAAGTTTCGGACCATACGGTTTTTTCATGTTCGCCCCCTCGTTTGATTTCTCATTTGTACGGATTCTTCAGCAGGATGGCCGGGCCCGCCTGGCCGCCAGCACCATGGTCACCGTAACCAACAGTTACGATGCATCGGTAAAATTCGCGCCCGGTTATCAGAACCTCGTCAAGGATGACGATTTTGCCGCTTCGGTGACACTCTCGGGCAACGATCTGCTGACGCTGCAGATCAATGATCCGGTGATATCGCTCTCCGGAACCCCGGATAAATCCGGACTTCTCGGCAGCTCAGAA
>CAKUKT010000236.1 GCA_934663655.1 uncultured Victivallaceae bacterium | reverse complement strand
GTTTCAGGTTGCTCATGCAGTTGGAAGATTTGCCGCGTTCGCGAGCCTGTCCGAGTGCCGGCATCAGCATGGCGGCGAGGATGGCGATGATTGCGATAACGACGAGGAGTTCGATCAGGGTGAAAAGGTTAATAGGTACCGAAGATCGGAGGGAGGAGGCCGGGGGGAAAAACATGTGAGAACTGAAAGGCAGTTTGTAGATAGACATTTTTTGAATGACGTTGTTTGATGAAGGATGGTGGGGATTGATGGTCGCCGGATTATTTTGGCCGGTAACAACTGAAAGATTACTGATGGACATGGGAGTCTTTGCCGAGCATTCTTCAAGAAAGCATCGAACAAGGCGAGAGGCGCCGAGAAGCGCAGCGGCGGTGACGCACCGTTTTTCTTTGCCTACTTTCTTTTCTCGCGAAAAGAAAGTACGGGGTGGCCGGGGTATAAAAAACCCCGGCCGTCGAAGGGATGAGACGGACATAATGGTTTTCCTTTCTTGTGTCTCTCGCACAATTGAGGTGTTTTTCCAGAGAAACGGGATCTGACTTGCGTAATGGTTGATTACGCTCACAGTTGCGGGACAGTCCCCGATTTTCACGGGGTTCACCGTTGACCACTCCGGATTCAATGTTTATAATATAATTTCACCGTTAGGGTAAATCAAAGTCTGAAGGAGAGAATTTCTTGACTTTAGGTATATCATAATCTATATTTCGGAATTGATGGCGTTTTCGCCTGCGGTGGGACTATTGGAGTTGCACGGTTGCCGCGGCGGTTATGTGCAGGGATCCGGTGAAGAGTGTCGAAAAGGAAGTCAGGTGTGAAGATATCCATTGTGACCGCGGTAATGAACAACGCCGCGCAGATTGAGGAGACGATGCTCTCGGTGTTGTCGCAGGATTATCCTGACGTCGAATATATCGTCATTGACGGTGCCTCGACGGACGGCACACTTGATATCATCCGGCGTTATTCCGATCGACTGGCGGCGGTTGTCAGTGAACCGGACGGCGGTATTTACCAGGCAATGAATAAAGGCATTCGGCGTGCCACCGGTGATATTGTCGGGATCATCAACTCCGGTGACTGGTATTATCCGGGTGCGTTTCGTCGGGTGGTATCGTCGTTTGCCGGGAAGCCGCTGGACAATTCGATATTCTGGGGGGATGTGATGTACGAGCGTCTCGGTCGGGTGAAGGGGTTCCGGCCGTTGAAAGTGAAGATCGGGGCGTTTGCTCCCCATCCGTCGATGTTCGTTCCCCGACAGGTTTACGAACGTATCGGAATGTATGACGAGAGTTTCCGGCTGCTTGGCGACTATGATTTCATGTACCGGGCGGTCAATCGGTTTGGAGTTGAGGTCATCTACCTGCCGGAACTGATTGCTTTTTACCGGGAGGGGGGGCTTTCCGACCGGCGGGTGGCGGAGTGTCTGCGGGATGAACTGCGGGTAAAAATCCGTTATGGCCAGCCGGTGGTATTGGCATGGATGATTTACATCCTCAAATATCTGCGCAATTACCGGCGGATTTGTGCGAATCGCGCTGCGCGGAACCGGTGAACATCCGCCGGAGTGAAAAAAACGGTGACTTTTCCGGGTAATCCGGTTGAAAAAAACTTTGCGGCCGATTAAATTAGCGGATGCTGCAGGTAAAAACTTCCGTTTGAAACGAAGGGCGCCGTCAAATGACTCAGGACAAACATCATTTCTACGAGTTTCTGACCCAGAACAATGTACTCTGCCAGATTCCGGCCATGGGGAGTACTGAATTGCTCGACCGTATGCTCAAGATGCTCAAGCGCCATCATCCGGCCCTTGATCTCGATCTGGCGACGCGTGAGATTGTGGCGCGAGAGGAACTTTTTCCGAGTATGATTGCGCCGGGTCTGGCGTTGCCGCACGCGCGTCTGCCCGGTCTGACCGAACCGCTGCTGGCGCTGGCGCTTTCTCCTGCCGGGGTGGATTTCGGCGAGGACGCCGGGGTGGCGCATGTGGTATCGCTGCTGTTGTCGCCGGTGGACGAACCCAATCTGCATCTGCAGATCTGTTCGGCGCTGGCGGGAGAGTTCACCGATCCGTCGGCGATCGAGGCGGTGGCGGAACTGAAATCGCAGACAGACGTGATCGCCTATTTCCGGCGTGGTTCGACGGCGGTGATTCCCGACTATCTGAAGGCGGCTGCGCTGGCGAAGATGCCGGCGCAGCGATTGCTGGAAACTGATTCCCTGGCGCGGGCGATCGAACTTTTCGCCACCAGCGGCAGTGGAGAACTGGTGGTGTTTGATTCGGTCGGCGATCTCCGCGGGGTGCTGGCGCTTTCGGACCTGTTGAAGTACTGTCTGCCGGAACATCTGCTCTGGATGGAGGATCTCTCGCCGATTTATCTTTTCCAGCCCTTTGCCGAAGCGTTGAAGAATGCTCCGGATACCAAGGTTGCCGATCTGATGCGCGAAGAGTTTTCGACGGTTCCGGCGGATGCGCCGGCGATTCAGCTGGCGAAACTGTTCATTACCGGCAAGCAGCAGCAGTTGATCATTACCGACGACGGTGGTGGGTTTGCCGGGGTGGTTGGAGTCCATGATTTCTGTGCGCGGCTGTTCTGGGAATAGATCGTGGGAGCGGGTTGCTTCCGGTCGGTGGCCTGGGTTGCGGAAGAACCTTGACCGATCGGAATTTTACTGGTGAAAGTGAATATGGAGTTCCCGAATTATGCATGAGGGTGGCGAAAAGCAGGTGATGGCGCCTCGTATGCTGTTGTGGCGTTTCGCGGTGATGGTGCTGGCGAGCGGAGCGGTGGGGGTGATCGGAGCGCGGACGGTGCTGAATTTTGATCAAGCGCTGGCGTGTTCGGTATTCATATCGATTATTTTCGGGACGCTGTTTTTCTGGGGATTCCGGCTGGCGGTGGCGTTTCTCGGGTTGTCGGTGTTGATTTTGTGCGGCTCGTTGAATATTCCGAGTTTTGTTTCGTCGAGTTCGCTGGAAGTGATCATGTTCCTGGTGGGGATGATGGTGGTGGTGGGCGCGTTGCGTGACCTTGGTTTCTTCACCTGGATCATCCAGATGATTGTTTCGATGCCGCACCTCACGGGAAAGAAGTTCATTTTTGTGATTGCGATTGCATCGGCGCTGCTCGCCTGTGCGGTGGATGAAGTGACGGCGATAATATTCATTTCGACGCTGATATTTCAGGTCTGCGACCGTCTGAAGTTGAATCCCGCCCCGTATATTCTGATAGCGGTGCTCTGCACCAATGTGGGTAGTTCGGGGACGATGATGGGAAATCCGGTGGGGATCTACATCGGGAACAAGGGGACATTGTCATTTGGCGATTTCATGATCTGGGCGTTTCCACTGATGTTGCTGGCGTTGATAATCACGGCATTGTTGACGATCTTCTGGTTTCGGCGTGATCTGCGTGAGTTCGATCTCCGGCTGCGTGACCGTACGGAACAGGGTTTGTCGTTGGCGCCGGCGGTACGGGTGCCTTACCGGGCGGGGCTGGCGCTGATCGTGCTGACGACGTTGGCGATAGCGATGCACCACTTCACGGAATCGCTTTTCGGATTGTCGCCGAACAGCGTGTTGCTGATTACGCCGTTGATCTGTGCGGGAATCGTGATGATTCTCAAGCCGAACCGGGCGCGCTATTATATTGAAAACGAGGTAGACTGGTGGACGTTGTTGTTTTTCATGCTGCTTTTTGCGGTGGCGGGGACGCTGGAGCACACGGGTGTGGATCAGGTGATGGCGCGGGGGTTCTCGGAATTGTGCGGTACCTCGCCGTTGTCACTGGTGCCGTTTATTTTCGTGACTTCGGCGGTGGGATCAGCATTTGTGGACAACGTGATTTTCGTGGCGGCATTCTGTCCGGTGATTGAACAGTTGTCGATTTCGATCAAGGATTTTCCGCTCTGGTGGGCGTTGCTGTTCGGTGCCTGTTTCGGCGGAAACATCACGCTGATCGGGAGTACCGCGAATATCGTTGCGCTGGGAATGCTTGAGAAACGTGCTGGAGTTGGCGTTACTTTTCTGCAGTGGGTCAAGATCGGGGCATTGACGACGCTGGTTTCCGGAGTGGTGGTGGTGGTGGGGCTTCTGTTGTTTGAACCGTTGATGCCTGATCGCTGTCGGCAGCTGGAATTCAGTCAGCTGGAGGGGCGGGTGTTTGAGGGCAAACTGGTGAGCATCAGCGGGATGGTGGCCGATGGACCGGAATGCGGGACATTGCGGCTGATTCCCCGGGAGGCGGATGTATCGGAACCGGCGGTGGAACTGGTCTTTCCGGACGGCAATATCCCTGAGCCCGGTCGAGTGGTCCGGGTGGAAGGAGAGATGCGTACGGAATCGGGGATCAATCGTCTGAGAGTCCTTCAGATTACGGACAATGTGCCGACGAAGTCCGGTCGTTGAAAATGCCGAAAACATGAAAAAAAGTGTTTTTTTCACCAAAAAAACTTGACATTAAGCGATTTTGAAAGTAATTTTATAGAAGACGGTGGTTCGGAACCTTAAATTAGCTTATCGGGTGTCCGTACCCTGAAAG
>CAKUKT010000235.1 GCA_934663655.1 uncultured Victivallaceae bacterium | reverse complement strand
CGAAGATGGCTGTCGATGAGATCAATGCTGCCGGCGGTATCGACGGGACCATCCCAATCAATCTGATCGCCGTCGAAGGCATGCACGTCGATTTTGAACCCCGGGTGGAAACCGCTTCATCGAACCTCGGCGATATCATGAACAATCTGGAACGTTTCTCCGCCGCCAGCGAGGGAGAAGTTACGGAAACGGATGCCGCCGTGCCGGAGGAGGAGGTCGCCAGTGAGGGTAAACAGCTGGTAATTCACCGGCTGGCGATCACCGACAATATGCTGACATTCTCCAATGCGCTGCTCGATGTCACTCTCGAACTGCCGATGCCGGATCTGAATATGACCGAACTCGGCGGCGAAGGCGGCAATTATGCTGAGACCATCAAGGAAATTCTGATCGAAATCGCCGCTGCGGTCGCGGTTGTCGCCGACGTGTCACCGGGCGAAGTGATTCAGGATGTCGGCGATACCCTCGACAAGGCGGGCAATGACATTCTCAATGTGATCAAAAGCACTGCCGGTTCCATTGTCGAGGATATTTCTGCGCCCATTCAGTCGCGGAAAAAATAACGGATCGTGCAGCGACGGCGGATCTTTTCATAACTTGTGGTATACGGATCGCACTTCCAGTAGACCACTTCGCCGTCGGTACGCAGCAGCAGATTGCCGAATGACCAGTTGCCGGCGGCATAGCGCATCGGTATCGCCGGCTTCACCATCACCACCGGCTGGCTGGTGATCGAAAATATGCCGCTTTCGGTGTTGTGATATCCGGAACCAAGTGGAGTGAAGAGCTCTCCGACCGGTTCTCCGGGTTCCTGATCGAATCCGGAAATCGCGGCCTTAAATTCCGCGCCGTTGTTGAATGCGCGGATGAGTTCGTCGAAGCTGCCGGAAATCGTCCGACCGTCGCCGTCGTGGGCGTAGACCTCGTGCCAGCAGTCGCGGACATAGTAGCGGAATTCTCCGAAATCGTAGACGAAATTCTGCGACGGAGCGTTGGTTCCGGTGTCAAAGGTGCTGATCACGTGGTATTTCGGCATGTTTTCCGGGGCGACGTCCGGGCTTCTGCCGGTGGAGGGGCTGCCGGGGGTGCCGTCGAGGAACGGCCGGGCGATCGCCTGAGTGCCGTCTTCGTTGTACATGAAGAACGACCAGGAGGGGCGCGCGCCGAAATCGACCGGCGGAGTCACCGGCATCCGGAGGTTCATGATTCCGGCGACCCAGCGGCCGTCAATCAGCCAGGTCACCCGGAAGTCGGACACCTCGTTGATCCATTCGGGGTTGTCCGAACTGGTATCGATATGTTCATTGTGGCGGAAGCTGGTGAATATCCGCAGATCGGCGCCGTTGCTGATTGCACGACGCAGTTCCGTGACGTTTCCGGAGACGATTTCCCGTTGAGAGTTGAGCGTCAGTACCGGGCGAAATTTCTCATCACTCATTAATTTTCCTCCGTTTCGATTTGCAGTGAAAGCAGTTCGGCTTCACCGGACGGACGCGATCCGGCCAATACGTTTCCGGTTGATCGAACGGTCCCGTCGACTTTCAGTTTCAACATCGTCTTCCGTAAGGGAAAAGAGCTTCCCGACGACTGTTTGCTGTCGGAAATCCCGGCTTTGGATCAATCACAGCCGCGTCAGTGTTTTCCAGCAGCTACTAAAAATATACTTTATTTTGGAAAAGTGCAATCGCCATTTTGAAATCCGGCACTGAATTTTTCCGCGTGGAAAGGGCGGGACGTCCTTCAAGCCATATTCCGGAGCGCTCGACTGCAGGTCAACCATTCACCGCTGCTGGTTCCTCCGCCGCAGGCAACGGAAATTACCGGATCAGGAGGGGCGGCTCCGTCATGTTGATTGACCGTTGCCGATGAAATTTGAAAAAAATTTTCAGTTTTCTCTTGACAAATGGGGCGAAGTGTGTCATAATTAATCTCTGTAATACAAATATGAAGATTTTGGCGTGCTGAATAGTTGTTTTTAGCTTTTTTTACGGGCTTATGTAATACAAATATCTGATTTGCTTTGTCTCGACTATTAACCGGCGATGTACGGATCAATGGCGATTTTCGCCGACCGGCTGGTTCCGGAAGAGATCAGAATGTACCAATTGAAATATAAGGAGAACCGGTAATGAAAATTCATCTTTCCTCTCCAAGTTCCGAGTCGAGCTGTTCGTTGGAAACAGGCGCCTGTTCCGAAGCCCGGCCGGCGCCGTTTGTCCGAAGGGAAAATTCCCGGAACCGTTTCGGGCGTTTTACGCTGATCGAACTGCTCGTGGTAATCGCGATCATTGCGATTCTTGCCGCGATGCTGATGCCCGCGCTTTCCAAAGCGCGGGATCGCGCCCGGACCACCAAGTGTGTCGCCAACCTGAAATCCCTCGCGGCGGCCGGAATGCAGTACGCCGCCGACAACGAGGATCAGTTTCCGACCTTTGTAATGTACGGCACCACGATTTCCGAACGCTGGTATCTCTACGAAAGTTTCTGGAAAACCTGTGGTGTGAGTTATCGTCCGGGCGGCAGTTCCTACATCGAAAAGGAGATTCTCTGTCCGATGGCGATTGATGCGCTGCGCGAGGTGGATTCACAGACCCGCCAGTACGGTTTTCTGCCCTGGGCGTATGGTCGCAACGATGAATTTGGTTCGGCCTGGAATGTTCCGGCCGCCCGGATCGTGAAGTACGGCAAGGTTCGCAATCCCTCCGCCAAACTTGATTTCCTCGACGCGATCGGATATATCGTTTACGCCTCTCAGGCGATGTACAACTCCTCCTATGCCGCCGGCAAGGCGGTCAACGGCAAACAGGCGGTCGCCTATCGTCATAACGATTCGCTGAACGCCAGCTTTTACGACGGACACGTGGAGAGTGGTATCAAACCGGCGGCAATCTATCGTTCCAACTGGACCTCGCAGTTGCCGAGTGCGGCCAATGCGGCTTCCGACGCCTATTCGCTCTGGCGGGAGAAGTGGTGTCTCTGGAGTTCGATGAATTAAGAAAACGAACATGGCATCATGACTCGATCCGGAAATGCATATATCATTATGAAAAGATTTTTTGGTTCCACATTGTTTCTGGCGGCGGTTCTGGTTCCGCAGCTGCTCGGCGCCGCTCCCGCCGCCTTCTCCCCGCTCGTTGAACTCACCGGCGAGGGCAAGTTCGCCAAGGTCACCGGCATCGCCCATGGTGCCGACGGCCGGATTTTCGCTGCCTGCGGCAGGGAGGAGCCGATCAACGTCTTCTCCGCTGACGGCAAGCTGATCGGAGCCTTCGGCAAGGGGGTGCTCAAAGACAAGCATGGATTGCGCCGTTTCGGAGAGTCGCTGTGGGCAACCGATGCGGGGGGAGATTCGGTGGTGGAGTTTTCGCCTGATGGCCGGGTAATCCGCCGGATTGCCGGCGACTTCGCCGGATTGCCGCTCAACCGGCCGTGCGATGTGGCGGTTGCACCGACCGGGGAGATCTTCATCGCGGACGGTTACGGCAATCAGCGGATTGTGAAGCTCGACCACGAGGGGAAATATCTCGCCTCCTGGGGAAAGCGGGGAAGCAAGGCGGGGGAATTTTCCATCCCGCACAATTTGATTATCACCCGGGACGGCCGGCTGGCAGTCGCCGACCGGGGCAATCGGCGGTTGCAGTTCTTCGATCTGGAAGGAACGTTTCTTACTGCCGTTGTGACCCCGGGAGAACCTTTTGCGCTTGCGGAAGATCCGGACGGCAATCTGTTGGTAACCTGCGTCGGCACCGGCTGGCAGGGGGTGGCGAAGTTCAGTGCCGCCGGAGAATTGCTCGGGCGCTACGGCCGGGCAGGTCGGGGGAAGGGGGAAACCCTGACTCCGCACGCTCTTTCACGTAATCCGCGGACCGGAGAATGGGCTCTCGGTGGGGCCGGAGATCAGAAGATCATGATTCTTCCCGGCGACAGCTTTGACCACGACGATCCGCTGGCGCGTTTGCGTTGTTACTATCCTTTTGAAGAAGGTCTGCGCGAAGCGGAAAGTTCTCTGCCGCTGGCGGTTCTCGGAATTCCCCGGCTTGTGGCCGGTGTGGCCGGACAGGCGCTCGCCGTGAATCAGGGCGACGGCATGGCGTTTCCGGCGCCGGTTGCGGGAGCGCCGGAGGCTTCGGCGATAATTCCCGGGCAGGCGTTCGGCATCAGTTTCTGGTTCCGGCTTGCGCCCGGAACCCATAACCGGTGTCAGATTCTCGCCGGTTCGGCGGCGGCTTCCCCCGTCGGACGCCGCAACTATGTGATCGCCTATGTGCCGGAAAACGGTGGTCGTATTGAGTTTCTCATGCGTCCGGCGGGCGGCGGCAAACAGGTCACCGCGGTTTCGGTGCCGTACGGCGGCTTGTCGATCGACGGTTGGAACCACGTGGTGGCGGTCTGCGACGGCAGACGGATCGGGGTTTCGGCAGTTCCGATTACGATGGCAAGCCACACGCCGGTGATGGAGATGGTCGACCTGAAGGGAGAATCTCCCGCGGAGGCGATGCCGCTGGTGCTCGGCGGCCGGGAACTCGACGAACGGGGAGCGGCACTGCTGGAG
>CAKUKT010000234.1 GCA_934663655.1 uncultured Victivallaceae bacterium | reverse complement strand
AGATCGAGCAGCGCGGTATCACCAAGGTGTTGATCCGTTCGACTCTCACCTGCGAGACGCTGCATGGTCTCTGCGTGAAGTGCTACGGCAGAAACCTCGCCAGCGACCGGATGGCCAAGGAGGGAGATGCGCTCGGCATCATCGCCGCCCAGTCGATCGGTGAACCGGGTACCCAGCTGACGATGCGTACCTTCCATATCGGCGGAACCGCGTCGAGCGCCTACAAGGAGCCGAAGATCGCCGCGCGTCACGCCGGTGTGATCAAGCTCTTCAACGTCCGCACCGTCAAGAACCAGAAGGGCAAGACGATTGTCGTCAACAAAAACGGTTATATGGTGATTTACGATCCGGAAGCCGCCGCCGCCGCGGAAAAGCTGGCGCGGGAGCGTGCCCGGAGAGAGGCGGAGGCGATCGGTACCGTCTACGACCAGAATTATGATTACGCGATGGATGCGATCTTCGAGTCCGAGCTTGATCGTTATGAACTGGAAGCCGGTTCGATTCTGGAGAAGGGAGATGGAGATTCGGTCAAGGAGAACGAGGTGTTCGTCCGGTGGGAGCCCGACCATGTGCCGATCATCATCGAAGAGGCCGGTATTGTTCAGCTCAACGACCTGGTTGAAGGCGTGACGCTGCAGAAGCAGAAGCGCGGCAGCGCCGATCAGGGTACGGTTATGGAGCACCGCGACGACCTCCATCCGCAGATCGTGATCAACAGCGAGGATGGAGAACTGCTGGCGAACTATCCGCTGCCCGCCGGAGCGGTGCTGATGACCAAGACCGGCGCCAAGGTCGCTCCCGGTATGGTGGTTGCCCGGGTGCCGCGGCAGTCGGCCAAGAACAAGGACATCACCGGCGGTCTGCCGCGTATTGCCGAATTGTTTGAAGCCCGCCAGCCCAAGGATGTCGCCGAGATTGCGATGATCGACGGTCGGGTTGAAGTCGACAAGATCGTTCGCGGCAAGCGGCAGCTGACGATCCGGGACGAGGTTTCCGGCATGGAGAAGCACTACATGAACATCCCGCTCTACAAGCATCTCACGGTGAGCAAGGGTGACATGGTTCGCAAGGGGCAGAAGCTGACCGAGGGTTCGATTGTGCCGGCGGCGCTGCTGGAGGTGTGCGGAATCCATGAGTTGCAGCGTCATCTGGTTGATGAAATTCAGCTGGTATACCGGACCCAGGGGGTGGAAATCAACGACAAGCACGTTGAAATCATCATCCGTCAGATGATGCAGAAGGTGCGGATAACCGATCCGGGCGCGACCGATTATCTTGTCGGCGAACAGATTGACCGGGTGGAATTCAACCGCGTAAATCGTGACGTCATTGATCGCGGGTTGATGCCGGCCGAGGCGGAACCGGTGTTGCTTGGTATCACCAAGGCGGCATTGGGGACCGAGAGTTTCATTTCGGCGGCGAGCTTCCAGGACACGACCCGGATTCTTACGGAAGCGGCTACGGTCGGGAAGATCGACAATCTGCGCGGCTTCAAGGAGAATGTGATCACCGGCCATCTGATTCCGGCCGGAACCGGAACCGAACACCTGCAGTCGCTGCGGCTCAAATATCTCGGCACCGAAATCGAACCTGAATTGCCCTCGACCCCGGAAGAAGAGGGAGATGAGTTCGACAAGTATGCGCGAGTGGCGCAGGAGTGGCGTTCCCGGGACGGCGAGTCCGCGGGCGCTGCGGAATCATCTGCGGCGACGGATTCCGAGGAGGAGTATCTGCCCGAGGAAGCGCAGGAGCTGGTGCCCGAAATTCCGGAGGACGGGTTTGACACCGAGACGGAGTAGAGGGTGATTTTTTGAAAAAAAAAGAGCAAATTCATTTGCAAGTAAGGGATTTCGGGGTTATATTAGGAATCTTTGATGTGCTCTGAAAGAATAAACAATTAAAATATACAGGTAATAAATCGGGGATTTGCTATGCCGACAATCAACCAGTTGGTGCGTTTCGGACGCGAAGAAAAGGAAAAGAAAAGCAAGGCCAAGGCGTTGAGCGCCTGCCCGCAGCGTCGTGGTGTCTGCCTGCAGGTGACGACCCGTACCCCCAAGAAGCCGAACTCGGCGTTGCGTAAAATCGCGCGTGTCCGGCTGACCAATGGCCAGGAAGTTACCGCTTATATCGGCGGCGAAGGTCACAACCTTCAGGAGCACTCGGTGGTGCTGGTCAAGGGCGGTCGTGTCCGTGACCTTCCGGGCGTGCGTTACCACATTGTCCGCGGCGCGCTCGACAGCCTCGGCGTCGACAAGCGTCATCAGGGGCGTTCGAAATACGGCGCGAAGCGTCCGAAGCCGGGTGCCGCCGCCGATGCCAAGGGTAAGAAAAAGTAAGAGTCAGGGAGTATTTGACATATGAGAAGACGCAAGGCCATCAAGCGGGAGCTGATTCCCGATGTGAAGTACAACAGTGAACTGGTTGCCCGTTTGATCAATACGATCATGAGCCGCGGCAAAAAGTCCACCGCGCAGAACATTGTCTACGGCGCTTTTGAGTTGATTCAGGCCAAAAAGCCGGACATGGAACCGATGGACGTGTTCAATCAGGCGCTTGAAAACGTCAAGCCGACGCTTGAAGTCAAGAGCCGCCGGGTCGGCGGCGCCACCTATCAGGTGCCGATCGAGGTCGATCCCGAGCGTCAGGTCGCGCTGGCAATGCGCTGGATCACGACCTATTCCCGCGGTCGCAAGAACAAATCGATGACTGAGTCGCTGGCCGGTGAATTACTCGACGCTTTCGAGAACACCGGGTCGGCGGTGAAGAAAAAGGAAGACACCTTCAAGATGGCGCAGGCAAACAAGGCGTTTGCGCACTATCGCTGGTGATTTTTCGCAGGTTTCAATAACAGCTGGATTTTTGTAAGACGATGAGCAACGAGCAGGATAGAAGTAAGCAATTCCACGAATCGCCCAAGCGCAAGGTGTCGCTTTATGCCACCCGCAATATTGGCATCATGGCTCACATCGACGCCGGCAAGACCACGCTTACGGAACGTATTCTGTTCTACAGCGGCGTCAACTACAAGATCGGCGATACCCACGAGGGTACCGCGACGATGGACTGGATGGAACAGGAGCGCGAGCGGGGAATCACGATCACCAGCGCCGCCACCACCTGTTACTGGAAAAACCACCGCATCAACATCATCGACACGCCCGGACACGTCGACTTCACCGCCGAGGTGGAGCGCAGTCTGCGGGTACTGGACGGTGCGGTAGCGGTGTTCTGCTCGGTCGGCAAGGTTCAGCCGCAGACCGAGACGGTCTGGCGTCAGGCGCAGAAGTATCATGTGCCGGTGGTTGCCCTGATCAACAAGATGGATCGTACCGGGGCTGACTTCGACGGTGCGGTCAACGAGATCAAGTTCAAGCTCGGTGCGACGCCGATTCCGGTGATGCTGCCGATCGGGCGGGAAAGCGAGTTCCGCGGGGTCATCGATGTGCTCGCCAACGAGGCGATCTACTTTGATGCGGACAACGGGGTGACGATGAAGCGGGAGGCGGTGCCGCCCGAACTGGTCGACAGGCAGAAGGATGCTTTCCGTCATCTGGTCGAATGTCTCGCCGAGGTTGACGACGAAGTCATGAATTACTTCCTCGAGGACAAGGTTCCCGAGACGGAAATACTGCGGGCGGCGATGCGCCGGGCGACCGTCGGCGCGAAGGTGGTGCCGGTGGCGTGTGCTTCGGCGTTCAAGAACAAGGGGGTTCAGCCGCTGCTCGACGTCGTGGTCGATTATCTGCCCAGCCCGGTCGATATCTGGGACATCAAGGGAACGAATCCGGATGACGGGCAGCCGATCACCCGGCATGTCGGCGACCTGCAGCCTTTCTCGGCGCTGGTGTTCAAGATTATGAGCGATCCCTTTGTCGGCAAGCTCTACTACTTCCGGGTTTATTCCGGTGTGGCCAGCCAGGGGATGACGGTTTTGAATCCGCGTACCGGCAAGCGGGAGCGTTTCGGTCGGCTGCTGCAGATGCATGCGAACCAGCGCGAGGAACACGAGGATATCTTCTCCGGCGACATCGCCGCCGCGGTCGGGTTGAAGAATGTGACGACCGGCGATACCCTCTGTCTCGAATCTGATCCGATCGTGCTGGAATCGATGGCGTTTCCGGAGCCGGTGATCTCGATTGCGGTTGAGCCGAAATCCTCCGGCGACCGTGACAAGCTCACCAAGGGGTTGATTGCGCTGTCCGAAGAAGATCCGACCTTCCAGGTTCGTTCCGACGAGGAGACCGGGCAGACGATTATTTCCGGAATGGGCGAACTGCATCTGGAGATTATTCTGGACCGGCTGGTGCGCGAGTTCAAGGTGGAAGCCAATACTGGAGCGCCGCAGGTGGCCTACCGCGAATCGTTGACGGGTAGTGCGACCAGCGATATGAAGTTCGTCCGGCAGACCGGCGGACACGGTCAGTATGGTCACTGTATCATCACGCTGGAGCCGCAGGAACCGGGTTCGGGAATTGTGGTGGAAAGCAAGGTGGTGGGCGGCAACATCCCGAAGGAGTTCATCAAACCGATCGAAAATGGTATTCGGGAAGCGGCGGCGAGCGGTGTGCTGGCGGGTTTCTCGGTGATAGAC
>CAKUKT010000233.1 GCA_934663655.1 uncultured Victivallaceae bacterium | reverse complement strand
CTGAAAGTGTCTTCAGTACTTCAACAGCCTCTTTCATTGTTCTGGCAACATTCGTGTAAATCCCATTGCCGACCTGAGCTGCACCGGTTTCACAGCTTTGCGATCTATGAAAGCCTCTTTTCCGGTAGTGGCGGGAGTTCAATGTCCCGTACCGGAGAGATGAAGTCTTCGTCGGTTATTTCCGCAACGGAACTAAGTTTTACCGTTGCGGCTGTATTCTGACTTGACTTTTTCGAAGATGGTGCTATATTTACTTCAGAGCCGTCGGATGTGTGGTATAGCTCATTAGATTTGAGTTTGCCACCTTGGGCATCCGATGGCTTTCTTATTATCAGTAAGTTCAAGCGAGTAGATACGATGTCCGTTGCTGACGCTTTCTTTGATGGTCATGTAGACATCTGCCTTTTTTCCGTTGATTGTCATCGGAGCCGAAAAATGTTTGATTGACTTTATGTTCTGATCGTTATTCCGATCCTGCACACTGTCCAGCAACTGGGAATTTTCAAAAAATTCCTTAATGTTCACCACCGCCATGAAGTGGTCTGCATCCGGAAAGCCATTTGCATTGCTTTTCCTTCTTGCCCTGTCGGAAACAAGTTTGTTTCTCTGCTCGGAATTTATTTGTGCGGATCTTCCGGTTGCCCGGGTTACGATGTCAACTGCTGAAAGTGTCTTCAGTACTTCAACAGCCTCTTTCATTGTTCTGGCAACATTCGTGTAAATCCCATTGCCGACCTGAACATCACCTGTTGCGGCTTCTGCGGTGGCAGCTTCTGTGGCTGCGGACTGCTGATCATTCACGGGCGCGGGCGCTGCTGTCGGTGTGGTGGCGGAGTTCTGCACTGCGCCGGCGGGGCTGTTTTCTGAAGCTGTTTTTCTCTGCTGTTCGATTTCACGAAGAAACGTCGCGTCGGCGGAAGCGGAATCCGCGACTGGCGCAATCCCGGAGGTTTCAACGGTGGAATCTGTGACCGGAGCGGCCTCGGTTACTTCGGAGACTGCTGCTCTTCCGGCGGGTACATTTTGAGCAGTTCCCGCTGGCGCGGCGTCAGTTCCTCCGGTTTCAAAGTTCCCGCCGCCAGCTTTTCCCTCAGGTCGTCCGCGGTCAGTTGACCCATTCTCCGAATCACCTCTCTGTCGAATTGCTCCAGATCAAACGCCATTGATTTCCTCCAGTATTCACTGCATTGCGACAAGCTTTTTATGGAACGATATAACGACAGGCACAAAAAAAAATCGCAACCAGTTGGGCTGCGAAGTTGAATAACATGGTACCAGCGGAGGGAGTCGAACCCTCAAGGGTTGAACCCGGTTGATTTTGAGTCAACTGCGTCTGCCATTCCGCCACGCTGGCCCGGATTTACGCGGGATTTTCCAATGCCGCGTAATATTAAAATAGACCCGGTTGCAGAAAAAATCAAGGTCGCTTCACCAGGTTAAGAAAGGTTTTCCCGAAAAATTACTCAATTTACTCCCTTTTTCCTCCTCCCACAACGCCTCGAAACCTTCAAAAACAATTGAAAAAAAGCTCTCCGGGTGTTACATTAATTGAAGTTGTATGTCCAGTGGTTTCCGGATACGCCAATACAGATTTCTATTCGCAGGTATTTTCATGGTCAGGCAATATGTTTTCGGTCCCGTCGCCTCCCGGCGGCTGGGAGTTTCACTCGGCGTCGATCTCGTGACGCCGAAAACCTGTTCGCTCGACTGCATCTACTGTGAAGCCCGCGCCACTACCTGCCTCACCCTCGAACGTCGCGAATATGTCCCGGTCGACCGACTCATCTCCGAACTCGATCTCACCCTCGCCGATCGACCTGAACTCGACTGGATAACTTTTTCCGGTTCCGGAGAACCGACCCTCAATTCCGGCCTCGGCCGGGTGGTCGTCCACCTGAAGAAAAATTATCCGCAATACCGGGTATGTCTGCTCACCAACGGTTCTCTGCTCGGCAACCGGCAGGTGCGGGAAGAACTCGACGGCGTCGATCTCATCGTTCCCTCTCTCGACGCCTCCACTCCGGAGGAGTTCGCCGCGATCAACCGCCCGGCTCCGGGACTCTCTTTTGCGGAACTCGTCGACGCCATCACCGATTTCACCCATTGGACCCGGGCAAAAATCAACCTCGAACTTTTCATCGTCCCCGGTGTGAACGATTCCGATGAGGCCATCCGGAGATTCGCGGAACTGATCCGGCCCATGCGCCTGAACCTACTCTGGCTCAACACCCTGGATCGCCCCGGTACCGTCGCCGGACTTACCCCTTCCAGCCGCGCTGATACCATGCGTTTCGTCCGCGCCCTCGAAGAAATCGTGCCGGTTGAAGCGGTGGGACCCTTCTGTTACCGTTCGCGCCCCCGCGAAAAACCCCGACACCATTCCAACCCGGACCAGGAAATTATCGAACTTATCTCCCGTCGGCCCGCCACCCTGCCCGATCTCGCCCTCGCCCTCGGCGACAGCGAACCGGAAGTAAAAAAACGACTGGACCGGCTTTTCGCCGACGGGGTTGTCGCCATCGAAAAACAGCCGCGCGGCCTGTTTTATCTGCCGGCGGAATGAAATGATGAACCATTGAATTATACCGGACCTTAAATCAAAATGAAATCATATTTCCGCAAAGAAATCGACGCTCTCGCCGGATATGTCCCCGGCGAACAGCCGAAAATGGCCGATCTGGTCAAACTCAACACCAACGAAAATCCCTTCCCACCCTCCCCCCGGGTTCGCGGCATCCTCCAGAACCTCGATCCCGAGGAGTTGCGCCGTTATCCGGACCCCAACAGCGACGAGTTGCGTGACGTTCTCGCGACCATGTATGGCGTAAAACGCGCCAACCTGATCATCGGCAACGGTTCCGACGACCTGCTGACGATGATTTTCCGCGCCTTCGCCTCCCCGGAACTTCCGGTGGTGATCCCGACTCCGACCTATTCGCTCTACCCGGTTCTCGCTGCCATGCAGGGCGCCGAATGCCGACGCATCGAACTTATCCCGGATACCTTTACTCTGCCCGGAGATTTCGCCGCCCGCGCCGCCGGCGCCAATCTCTGCCTGTTCGCCCGGCCCAACGCCCCGACCGGCAACTCCATTCCCCGCGAATGGCTCCGCAATTTCTGCGCCGGTTTCGACGGCATGGTCGTCATCGACGAGGCCTATGCGGACTTCGCCGATGACAACTGCATGGATTTCGCAACCGAATTTCCGAACGTGCTGGTGATGCGAACCTTTTCCAAAAGTTACGCGCTCGCGGGCATCCGCCTCGGCTACGCCGTCGGCGATCCGCTCGTGATCGAAGGCTTGATGAAGCTCAAAGACTCCTACAACGTCGACCGTATCGCCCAGAAAATCGGCGTCGCCGCCCTTAGCGACCGCGAATATTTCCTCGAACGCTGTTCCGAGGTAAAACGGGAACGCGCCCGGCTGGTTCGGGAACTGTCGGCGCTCGGGTTCACGGTAATTCCCAGTCAAACCAATTTTCTCTTTGTCTCACCGCCGGACCGCGATGCCGCCGCCTATTTCGCGAAGCTGCGTTCCGAAGCGGTAATCGTGCGCTACTTCCCCGGTGAAGCCAGTACCGCGCCATTTGTGCGGATCACCGTCGGCGCCCCGCACGAAAACGAACGCCTGCTCACCGTCACCGGACGTATATATTCATAAGGATTTTCCGATGTTGAAAACGGCGTCCATATCCCTGGCACTGCTGCTGGCGCTGCTGGTCGGCAACAGCGCTGAACTGCGGATTATCGACGCAGCCGGCGCATACGCCACACCGCTGCGTTCTGCCGCATTGCGTTACGCCGCCGCTGGTTCCGGAAGCGTGCATATCGAAAAAAGCAATGCCAGCGAGGCGCTTCGCCGCCTTGATGACGGAACCGCAGAACTGATCCTCATCGCCGAGGATCAGCTGCCGGAAACATTCACCGGCTGCGTCTGGAATTACTGCACCGAACCCCTGATCCTCTACGTCAATGCCGATAATCCGCTGCGGGAAATCTCCAGCGACGATGTCGCCCGGCTGTTGACCGACGAACATCCCGCCTGGAGCCGTTACACCGGCCTCCGGGCGGATATCCACCGAATGGCACGACGCGGCGGCGCCGCTGAAGCTGCGATGGGACGACTTCTCGGAGACCGGAACCCGGACCATTCGATCAGAGAAATTCATTCCGATGAATCCGGACTCATCCTCCTGGAAAACGATCCGGATGCGTTGCTCTTCGGATCCTGGTTAGACGCCATACCTCTCAAAGCGGTTGCACTTACCATCGATCACGTGCCGCCGCTGCGCAAAACGGTCGCCGACGGCAGTTATCCGCTGTCGGTGCGCCGGATTTTTGCCGCCGCAACCCCTTCGGCCGACGTGGAAAATTTTCTGCGTCTGCTCGACACCATGGATAATCGCCGGGAACTCTCCGATTCCGGAAGATTCCCGCTCGACATGCAGAAACAGTTGATAAGGAACAGCAAAAATGATGAAAGATCTGATCAATAAGGCAGATGTGCTTCTCGAAGCCCTCCCCTACATTCAGCGTTTCCGCAATTCGCTGATGGTGGTCAAGCTCGGCGGCAGCGTCATGGAAGATCAGACGCTGGTTCGCGGCGCCATGCGCGACGTGGTGCTGCTC
>CAKUKT010000232.1 GCA_934663655.1 uncultured Victivallaceae bacterium | reverse complement strand
CAGCGGCAAAAGACTTCGCTGGAGTATCGGCGATGGAACAGCTCAAGCCGCCTCGGGTACAATTGAATGCGTTTCCGATCGGGTCGATTTCATTTTGAACGGATTCGAGCCGCGGCGCTGGAGTGACCGGGAACCGGTTCTCTACGATTTCCAGCTGGAGTTATGCGACGGCGCCATTACGGTCGACCGGATGACGGGACGCTGGGGGGCGCGTACCCTGAACTGCCGGGGCGACCGGATCTATGTGAATGAGCTGCCGGTCTACTTCCGCGGCGTAACCGAACACTGCTATTTTCCCGAAAGCTGCAATCCCCATTTTGACCGGGAGAAGTATCTTGCCGATTTCGGCGTGCTGAAGCGGGCGGGGTTCAATTTCGTCCGCTGCCACACCTGGTGTCCGCCGGAACCCTTCTTCGACGCCTGTGACGAACTTGGAATGCTGGTGCAGACTGAACTTCCTTCGGTCTATTCCCCGGAGGAAGCCGACGCGATCATCCGGCTGATCCGCCGCCACCCCTCGGCGGTGATTCTGTGCGAGGGCAACGAGAAGATCATCGATGAAGCGGCGATCGAACGGTTGCGGAAACTCGCCGCCCGACTGCGGGAAATCGCTCCCGGAATGCTCTTCAATCCCCAGGAGGCGATGCGCGGCATCGAATACTCGTTCGCACCCGGACAACCGATCACGGCCGAACCATTTCCCCACGACGCCGCCCGGCTCGCGCAGACCGCGGAATTTTCCGATCTCTACGGTTCGCTCGGCAACGGTTTTTTCAGCTATCGGCACGACGAATTTCCCGGTACCGCCGCGGTGGAGCGCATGCACGAGATCTACCGCCACCCCTGTCTCAGTCATGAGATCGGGATTCTCGGCGGATATCTCGATTTTTCGCTGGAAGCGCGCTACGAAGGAACTTTCATCGGGACGGATCTCTTCCGGGCCGCACGGGAGAATATGCAGCGTCATGGAGTATGGAAGTTTGCGCAACTTTACTTCGAGAAGAACTGCCATTTTCTCGCTTCGCTGCGCAAACAGCTGATCGAGAATCTGCGTTCCTGTTCGAACATCACCGGTTACGATTATCTCGGCGGTATCGACAGCCACTGGCACCTGACCGGCTACCCGTGCGGAATTTTCAACGAGTTTTACGAGGAGAAACCGGGTGAAACTATTTCCGACATTCGCCGCTACAACGATGAGACGGTGCTGCTCTGCGGCGCGTCCAACCGGCGCAATCTGGAGGCGGAAGCGCTCTTTTCCGAACGGATAATGATTTCGCATTTCGGGGCAACCGCGCTCAATTGTGGAAAGCTCCACTGGAAATTCAGCTTCGGCGATGCGACTGTTGCCGCCGGAGATATCGGTTTCGGCGGCGTGGCGCCGGGGACGGTGGTCGAAATCGGCAGCATCGAATTTCCGCTGCCGCGGATAAAACGCGGACAGCGCGGTACGTTGTGGGTTGGCGCCTCATCCGGGGAGGCGCGCTGGGAGAACCGCTGGGATTTCTGGGTGTTTCCCGCGCCGCCGGATTCGCCTCCGGAGGGCGTCGTCGTCGATCGGCTGGATGCGGCCGTCGTCAACCGGATCGCCGCCGGCGGCGCGGTGCTGGTCACCGGGGGATTTCCCGGTGAAACCATCGTGGAGACCTTCCGTCCCCATACTTCCGGAAGAGTGCTCGGGCATGCCGGTGCGCTTATTTACGATCATCCGGTCTGGTCGCGTTTCCCGCACGACGGATTTGCCGACTGGCAGTTTTTCCCGATGATGCGGGGGAGCCATTCGCTGGTGAACGACGCCGGGATGCCGGAATTTTCGCCGCTGATGGAGTTGATCCCGTCGTTCAAGCTGGTTCGGCGTAAATCCCTGCTTTCGGAATTTTCCGTTGGAAAGGGACGGATGATCTGTTGCGGACTGGTGTTCGATGATGCCGACCCCGCCGCGCGCTGGCTGCGGCATGAATTGGTGAATTATCTCGTCGCCGGTTCTTATGTCGCGGCTCCGCAATGGCCGGTTCCGGATTTGCTGGCGAGAGTCGCCGGTACCGCCGGTACGCCGCCGGCGGCACGCCGGGAGGTGAAAATCGATGCGGGAGGCCGTCCGGAGATCTGAATTGCGGATTGTCTCCGGTCCGGTGACGTTACGGTAAATGAATTTGCGAATGTCGTCTGCCACTACCGCCGGCGGTGTGGATGCGAGTATTGACGTCGAAGTGGTTTTATGGGAGGAAAGATGTTGAAAAAAGTTATCGCCTTGATGGCGCTGCTGCTGTTTTTTACTGCGGTGGCGGAGGAACCTTCCGAATTCCAGAAATTTTCCGGCGCGGCTCTCCCGTCGCCATCTCTGCTGGAATTTGTGCCGGAAAACGGCAAACTTCCCGTCATTCCCGGCCTCACCCGTAATTATGGAGCCAAGGAGCTGACGGTGACGCCGGACGGGGTAATTGCGCTCAATAATTCCCGCAGCGGTATCTGCAGATGGCGGAATCCGGAATTGGGCGCCCGGGAGGGGGTGATCGTTTGTGAGTGGGAGGCGCGGACGGTGGAACTCTCGACGGAACCCAAAGAAAAATATGCTTTTACTCTGTCGCTCTTTGCCGGCAATTCCTCCGCTCCGTGGCGGATGAGTTTTCAACAGAGCGATCGCCGGATTTCCACTCCCTGGGGCGAGTTTGATTTTCCCGGAGACAAGTTCACCCGTTGCCGGGCGGCGCTCGATCTGGCCACCGGTGAGGCGGCGCTGTGGGTCGGCGGGGAGCAGGTGGCGTCCGGGATGCTCAAGCCGGAAAGTTCGGCGTTGCCGCTGACGTTGATGTTCGGTGATGGTTCGCAGCGGGTCGGCGGTCGCGCTGAATTGCGTGGAGTGTGGCTGCACCGGTTTTCCAGTGTTCCTCCGGCACCGCCGGAACCGGCCGAACCGGAGGCGTCGCCGCTGCCGGGGTTTACAATCACGGTCAATGGACGCGGACAGGAACTTGACGCCCGGTATTACCGGATTCATCCGGGGCGGGCGAACCGGCTTGATGTCGTCGGTTCCGAAGCGGGGTTGAAGGCGGGAGAGGTCGAACTTACACTGACGAAAATTCTGCCGGATGGAAGGCGTTCATCGGAGACGCGGACAATTTCCGCAACGTCACCCGGCGCTGAGTTCAGTCTCGGTGCGTTCGCCGATCCTGCCCGGTATGAATTTGAGGCGGGAGAGGTGTTCCGGCGCGGCACCCGCTTTGAACTTACCGCGGCCGGGCGCGGCGGTGAGGCTCCGGTCACCGTGAAATTCTATCAGGGCGAACAACGTCGTCCGGATTCGGAGGCTCTGCACGTGGGGGAGCTCGAACGGACACGCTTCAACAGCGATCGCTCCGGCGTGCCCGGGAGAAGGCTTGCCGCTGACGAGTGCCGCTGGTTTTTCCGCACCGACAAAAATGACGAGGGTGGCGAGGGCAACTGGGAAAATAGTCCGATCGGTTCCGACTGGCCGGAGATCGATCCCGGCCGCCCCTGGTCGGAGGTGGTGCCGAAGTGGCGGGGGACGGGATGGTATTATCTTGACTTCGCGCCGACTCCGGAGGTTCGCAGGGAATTGGCCGCGCTCGCAGAAAAGGGTGAATGCGCGGTGTGGCGTTTCCCGGAGGTGGACGGTGATGCGGAGATCTTCCTCAACGGGGAACTGCTCGCGCGCCGGAGTTCGTTGCGCTGGGAGGCCGCCGGATTGAGTGGCGCTTTTGACGTACGGATACCTGATCGCCTGCTCGCCGCTCCGCAATGGCGTCTCGTGGTCCGGGTCGCCGCGTCTTCATCCGGCATCCGCCGGCGGCCGCGCCTGCTGGCCGTGCCGTGCGAAACCCTGCCCCGGCTCGGCGAAAACCGCGAGGCGCTCCCCATCGGCGCCTCCTGGCGTCAGACCAAGGATGATCAGGGGATTATGCAGAATCCGCCCTTCGAGATATTTCTTTCTCCCGGGGTGCTGCTGGATCGCGACGCGGTTGAGGTCAACGCGGTTATGAACAGCGCCCATAAACTGCCCGACACCCCGGCGGTGCTGACTTTGCGGCCGGAAAATGATGTCGCTGGAGTGCCGCTGCTGCGCCGGGAAGTGACTTTGACCGCCGGGAAGGTGAAGATCCCGGTCGATGTCCGGGAACTTGCCGCCGGCAGGTATGTGTTTGAACTCACCCCGTCAATTCCCGGGCTCGGCGAAGTCTCCGGCCCCCGGATCACCTATGTGCGGGAGGAGTTCGATCCGGCGACGTTCAAGGTGTCTCCGCTGGCGCCGTGGAGTTTGCGCCGTGACGAGAGCCGTGCCGAGATTGAAATTTCCGATTTCCGTAAGTTCGGAGCGCAGAGTGCGGATCCATCGGTCTGGAAACTCTCCGAAACCGGAGCCATCGGCGTCGGACGGCTCGACGCGGCGCCGCTGGTGATTGAGCCGCAGCTTGATGGTTATTATGCACTCTGTGCGGTGCCGGCTCCCACCTCTTCCAGCCGCAAGTTCTATATTTCCGCCGGTGACGATGACGCGGTGCGGCAGGTTTCAATGTCCAAAAAATCCGCCTGGGCCGGAGAATTTTTCGTCACCGCCGCCGATATGACCGGCGGCCGGATTACGATCTGGCAGTCGGGGGCGTCCGGGAGCGGGGTGTTGA
>CAKUKT010000231.1 GCA_934663655.1 uncultured Victivallaceae bacterium | reverse complement strand
ATGTAGCTGAGATCGACGGAACCGAACACATCCTTGCTGCCGTCTCCCCAGTTGACCGTCGGGGCCTGGGCGTTCGGAGTGAGTTTCGCGGTGAAGAGCGGCTTGTCATCGCCGATCCGCGTCAAGGTCCAGCTGTCGGTGTCGGCATCCAGATCCATGCGGAACGCATTGAACTTCCCAGTTGTGATATCACAGGGAAATACCTTGCGGCTGCTGCCGTCAAGATAGTGCACCCCGTCGACCGCAAAAGTCGCATAACCGAATTTGCCCGAAACATCCGCAGTCGCACCCACCACGCCGGATACCATGAACTGAGGTTTGGTCACGTCCGCGTCGCCGAGCCGGAATTCGAAGCCGATCTGCAGTTTACGGACGCCGTCCGGCAGCGTCGCCGAGCGGAACAAACTCCATTCCGAACCGGAGACCTTATCGTTGTTGCCGCGTGAAATGATCCGCAGCACCGGATGGGGGCGTTCAGGAATTTCGACGATTTCGCAGTAGGTGATCGCCTCCGGAGATTTCTGCTGATAGCCGGCGGGAATCGCAAGGCGCAGTTCCTGCGGCAGCTTCCGGATTGCCGGCGAGTAGAAAATGGTGTAATCCTTGGCGCGGGGATCAGCCTTGGTCATCGAAAGCGAATCATCTTTTTCAACCTTGTAGCGGCTGGCGAAGATCCGGCTGAAGGGAGTCGCACTGCGCCACGAACCGAAGTCACTCTCGTCATGAATTACCACCACCTCGTTGGGAGCAACCTCCAACACCGATGCATAACTGCTGCCCGAACCGCGATAGAGCATTACCTGCTGATAATCTTTGGCCTCGCCGGTGAAATCCACCAGCATATAGAGATTGGGACGCCCGGAAACGATCACCACCGTACCGTTTTCAAGCACCCGGCCATGCGGCGAGGCGGCAAAGGGAGCTATCTCCACCGGTTCGCTCCAGGTTTTGCCGCCATCCTTGCTGATGACCTGCTTCATCGGTCCCATGCCGTTGTCGCGGTAGGCGGCGACGATATTACCGTTTTTCAATTCGAAGATCGTGGTTTCATCCGGTCCTTCGACGGTTTTTCCCTCCGGATCATCGGCGATGGTGGAGAGGTAATGCCAGGTTTTGCCGTCGTCGGTGGACTCAATCATGAAACTGTGACACTTTTTCGCCCCTTCCTTACGGCCGTAGGCGGTCGCCAGCAACCGGTTGTCGCTGGTGCGGATCACGTCGCGATGGGTCAGGAACTGACTCGACCACGGCAGTTCAACTTCACAACTCGACGTGGTGAATTTGCCGGTGGCATCGTCGTACACTTTAAGTCCAAGCTTATGCTTCTTCGCCGGTTTCAGCGCCCAGCAGGAAAGCTGCACCTTCTTACCTTCGGAGTTGAGGAAACTGTTGATGCCGCAGGCGCCGCCCTCGGCCCGCTTCCAGGTTTTGCCGTCATCAGTCGAGATATCCGAACAACCGCGTTCCGTCACGGTATGGATGCCAACCGAATGATTCAAATGAATCGAACCATCCGGATAACGGGTCGCAAAGCAGAAATTCAAGTGATCCGGGCTTGTTTCCACCACCGAGGTCTCAATGGGGGTTATCTTGCCGCCATTGAGATAGGATTCCGCAGCGAACGCCGCCGGCATCGCCAGCATGGCCAGAGATAGAATTGCCCGGGAGTGAAATGGTGTTGATCTCAGCATTGCGTTTCTCCTTGTGTTTTTTATCCGGTAATACGGGAAAAACCGTTTTTCCGGTTATTTGAAGTATAATTCTGCTTTTGGAAATTTAATATATCGTCACATTCGGAAAATGTCAAACCGTTTCGGAAATCCGTCTCTAAATCTTTTCCGGGCGTCACTTCCACGCCTCCGAAAAGTCCCGGTCGGCAAACGCGTCCGCCAGTCCGCCCACCTGCGAAAGGCGCAGCACCTCATCCGGGTCCATGCCGAGTTCGCGCCCGATTCTGGCATCGCTCCAGTTGCGCCGTTTCAACTCCAGCACGATTTTGCTCATTTCCGCCACCTGATGTTTGCCACGGGCGCGGTTGTGACGGATGGTCGAAGCCATGCGGTCATTACGTTCCGATTCGTTCCGGTTCAGGATCACGCACGGCAGGTGCGACAGTTTGCGCAGAACCCCGATCCGGTAGCGGTGAAAGCCGTCCACCACCTCGAAGCGGTCGTCTTCGCGCAGCCACACCACCAGCGGCTGGGTGTAGCCGTCGGTTTCGATGGAGAGCGCCAGCAGTCTGAGTTCGGGCGGGGCAACGACATTGGGGTTGTAGTCGTTGGCCTCGATCAACTCGATCGGAATCCAGTAGACATGGGCCACCGGGTGGGAGTCCGCCCATTCCGGAACTTTTTCAAAAGCGGTCAGATCAATTGCCACAGTTTCCTCCGCTTTTTCATTAGTTCGCAATACTTCTGATACGCCAGCGTACTGGTCGGGGAGAAGCAGAGCATTTTGCACCAGTAGTCGTTTTTGAGCAGACATTTGCAGATCCGCCGCCAGCTCGGGACATCTCTGGGGCCGAGGTCGCCGGCTTGTTCGTCGGGGATCCCGCCGGGCAGTTTCCCTTTGGTCTGCCACCAGTGAAGATAGACCGCGAATTTGTTGCGGTAATGTTCGGCAGTGTGCTCCGGCATCGAATCGAGCAGCATTTTCGCGAACTCCTCCCAGCTGCGGTTGTCCGGCTTGGAGATCGTGTGGTTGCCGAGAATTATTCCCCGTTCCCGGGCGTAACGCGAACCGAAATTCGCCCCGTTTACCCGTGCCACCATCCGCCCCCAGGTGTCGGGTTCGATGATGTGGTAGAGGTCGAGCGATCGGCGTTGTTCATTGCCGAAGGGTTCGCAGATCCGCATCCGGCTCAGCGGCACCCCGGCCTGAAAGAAGCGATCATACAACGGATTGTAGGCTTTGTGAAATTTCCCGCAGTAGGTCCAGATATCTTCGGTCTTCCAGTCGTAGAGCGGGTAGGCGTTGCATAAGCGGCTGCTGAGCCGGGTTGTCCAGCGTCGATTGTCGACGGTGTTTTTGTAACGCTTGGAGGCGACGGCAGCCCAGCGGTTCAGTGATTCGGCCGCCCGGATGCCGATCAGGCAAGCGGTGGATTCATTCTGCGAATACCACTCTCCGAAACGAATCACAAACTCCTCAAAGGTGATGGCGCCGTGGTAGAAGGGGAAAAAATTCCCATCCTTGATCGCACATTCAGGTTTCTCGCGTATCCACTCCTTGCCCTCTTCCCAGGCGATCCATTCCGGTTCAAATACGCTGACCGCGTTGACGGTGACCATCGGGATGCAGCACCAGTAGAGTTCGATCACGTCGGCGTAGGTTCGCACCATGTTCTCGATATGGCGGATGGTGAGTTGGTACTGGCATTCCCAGTCGATGAAGAACAGGCCGAATTTCCGGTTCCGCCGCCGCGCCTCTTCGGCACAGAGGTGAAACAGTACGGTACTGTCCTTGCCGCCGGAAAATGAGAGATAGAGTCGCCGGAAATTGTCGAACAGCCAGGAAATTCTGGATCTGGCGGCGACATAAACGTCGAAACCGAGATATGTTCGCTTTTTGAATTCGTCAACAGCCATCGAAACAAAACTTTCATCGTCAGGGCGGCAAACCGCGTCCGGCTACCGGGGTGGATTGCCGGGGATGGATACGGCGGACCTCTTACCCGCTAATATACCACTTCGCGAGCATGATTTCAATTTCGGCTCCGGAAAATTTGCAATTCACTTCCGGAACGATTATCTTAGCACCGCAGAGAGAGAAATTCCGGTTACGGAGGCGAAAATGAGTGCGCGGGAAATCATCGTCAACGATCTGATGCAGCACGGATACCGCTATTTACTGACGGAACCGCCGGGGGAACATTTCCATGCCGGTTTCACGCCGCAGTTGACTCCCCGGGAGATGCTGACGCTCGGGGTATTCGGCGGCAGGTATATGACCGACTGCACGGAGGAATTTCCCGACGACTGGTTTGAAAATGCCCGTCTGTGTCATCAGCGGCATGTGCCGGAATACAATTTCTTCGGTGTCAACGCTTCAATGCCGTTGGCGCAGTGGCGGGAAAAGGGGTGGATTCATCCCGATGATCCACGCGGCTGGTTTCAATGGTATTGCCGCTACTATCTCGGCCGGCGCAGCGACGACGACGAGCGACAGATCGCCCGTTGGCGGGCGATGGTCCGCCACGTCGCCCAGGTGCGCGCCAACTGTGCGCCGGGGGCGCTCGGCTGCCGACTCCGGCAGCGGCAGGCGCTGCTGAACTGGAGTTACGACAGCCGGAAGATATGATTTTTGACCGGCAATGCCGCCAGCATCCGGAACCTCATTTCAATGTCAACCCGGCGATGTAGATCATCGCGCACCTCTACCAGAATCAGCGATGGCACCGCGGTTGCGTTTTCAGGAATTTACGTGGCGGTCGCTCTCAGGAATGGGTAATAGGGCGGGGTTCGCGCAGCAGCCAGCCGAGCGAATAAATCAGCAGCAGCGCCGCCGTGAAGAAGCAGAGCTGAAAGAAGCCGATGAAGTTGTAACCGTGTTCCGGAGTCGAAACCAGTTTCAGCAGCCAGCCGGCTGCGACACTGCCGGCGGCGCGGGCGATCATATAGGCGAAGTTGAAAAGCGAAATATAACATGG
>CAKUKT010000230.1 GCA_934663655.1 uncultured Victivallaceae bacterium | reverse complement strand
CTGCATCCGACCGCGCGCGCCACTTCGTTGACGGTGATCTTCTCGGTCAAATGTTCGTTCAGATAGCGATCGACGAGCACCGAACGACGCCCTCCGGGCACCCGAACCAGTTCCCGCGCAACGATGTAATCGACCAGCGATTCAAAAAGGCCGAGCCAGGCGGCAAATTCATCTGGTGTAAGTTCCGGCAGCCGGGCAAACGCCCGCCGCTCGGCAGCCGGAGCGTCGGCGCCGGGTGAACTGGCAGCAGTACGAAACTGCCCGATCATCACAAAACCCGCCACCTCGCCGGACGCGTAAACCGGCGCAACCGCCTCGGTAAGTCCAGCCGGACACCGGTAGTGCACCACCCGGCGACATTTTCTTGCCTCGAGTTGCATTTTACGGTCGATCTCACGGCACGCCTCCATCCCCCGACGTTTTTGAACCAGTTCACAATAACGCGAATTGTTCAGATCGCCACCACGCAGCAGCGGCCGGCCCGCCGCATCGAACAGCGCGGTCCGCACCCGCAGCGCCGCCGAAAGCTGATCCAGAAGCCGCCGCACCTCCGGGCGCAGCAGCACCTCCATCGCCTCCCGCTGTATACTCATCGGAACTTCTCCACCGGAAGCAGGTAGAGCAAGCGACCGTCACGGCTGACCGCCACCGGACGATGATGCGGAAAACGCGCCGGAACCGGCCAATCGCAGAAAACCGGTGTCCCGGAATTTTCCGCCAGATTGAGACAGCGTTCGTAATCGACAAGCATAATTGCATTTTCCACCGTATTGAAATCGGAAAACCAGGGCCGCGCCCCGCTTTCCGCATAAAGCACCCCCTGGGTGAACCGGGTATAGATCACCGCTTTCCCGGATGGATCGAGGTGCTCCCGAATAAAAGCGATCCGATCGGCAAACGCGGAATCCTCGATTCTGACCGGCAGAATCCGGCAATTTTCGTAAACGGACAACGCCATCATCGGCACGTCAATCGCCAACACCGTCAGCAACAACGACGCGACGACCACTCCCGGCAGCGCCGCCAGCCGGACGATGATGAAGCGGCGGCTTTTGAGCAGCAGTCGGGTGAACCAGAAAAGCAGCAGAAACGACGGCCACCACACCGGCGGCAGATTGAGATCATGAGAACGACCCTCGTAATAGAGAAATACCCCCAGCCCCAGCACCGAGAGAAAAACCGCACTCTCCGCGAAACGCCCCACCCGGCCCCGCACCGCAGCTCTGATCCCCGCCGTCAGCGCCACCAGATAAACCAGCAGCACCGCCGCCCACGGCGCCGGAACCGGCGGCATCCAGAGCATCATGAAACCAGCCGAGAAGAATTGTTGAAAATGCATGATACGCTCAAATTCCGGCAACCGACCGGAATTCATGTAGATCATGCCCAGACTGAATGCCATGCCGACCAGGGCTCCCCCCGCGTAAAACAACAGCGCCAGCAGATTTTTCCGGCTGAAGGCGAATATCGCCCGCAACAGCAACACCGCGAAGAAAGCGGCGGCAACCGGAATCCCGCTGTCCAGATTCCAGAACACGGCGATTCCGGAGAGCACTCCAGCCACCGACGCAAACCAGCGCTTACTGCGCAGCTTGACAAAGATCAACAACCCCAGCGCCGGCATCAGGAAGCGAACCGGAGCGTTGGCGAAGTAGGGATCCTCCGAAGAAAAGTGCAGGCAGTTGAACATCCCCCAACTGAAGAAAATCAACGCGGCAAACGAACATTGCAGCCATACATTTCCCCGCAGCATCCGGAACCCCGCCACCCCGACCGCAACCACTCCGATCGCGTGCAGAAGCGCCAGTATCAGGCTGGAACTCAAGAGCGTAACTCCGGTCATCCGCAGCAGCGGAGCGAAAAACTGCGCATAAAATCCATATTGGTGGAGCGGCAGGTCTCCGGCCGCGGTCTGAACCAGATTTCCGAGAATAACATTCAAATGGTCTCCCTCGAGCAGATCGGGATCCGAACCGGGAGAGAGCAGCTGCAGCGCCAGCACCTGAACCACGATCAGCACTCCCAGCAGCGTCCAGGCGACGGCGGAACCGGTTCCGGCTTTCATACCCCAGCCTTTCCACAGGGCGACCGCCGGCAGCAGAACCGCCAGCGTCGCCAGCGGCATCCGGATGCAGGGATTGAGCACCACCACCAGAATATCGGTGTAAAGCCAGCAACAGAAGTAAAACAGCAGCACCGGAATCAACAGCCGGCGGCTCAGCCAGGCACCGTAACGGGCGACGGCTCCGAAACGCAGCACCAGATAGATCAGCACCGGAGCGAGCAGACAGGAGAGCGCGTAAGTGAATTGTTCGGGACGCTTCGGAACCAGAATGTTTTCCGTGAGCAGCTTTACCGCAGCCTTGAACTCGAAGTATTCCTCCGCGGAAATGTTGGGAATAAAGCGCATTCCAAGCGCGATGACTATCACCAGCAGCAACGCACTCACCGTCGCCGCACCGAACACCTCCGCGAACCACAGCGGAACCACAATCCGTGGAAATTTTTTCTTAAAAACCAACTCCGGCCTCCGCCTTGCAATTATCCTGATGAAATGGTATACTATACCACGGTGGGAATTTTTTTTCAAACCCCGGATTCCGGACAGCGTTGTACCGCGCCGGATCCCCAACCAGCAGGAAAAGCGTCTATGAAATGTATTACCGCCCGTTCGATGCCCTTCTGGTGCGTCGGCAACCCGCTCGTCGATCCCTTCGGCGGCGCCGTCCTCGACCGGATCGATTCGCTTCAGACCGCCGAAATCATCGCCTGGGGAGCGAAAAACGGTCTGATTGACCACACCGGATACCATGACGACGACCTCGTCCCGTGGGATCCGGAAAATCCTGAAGATGACCTGGATCCGCACAGCGAAACCAGCACCAGACTGCGGGAGATCAAAGCGATCCTCGATGGAGCCAACGTCAAAGTGCTTTCCTCCATCTGCAATTTACATGGCAATAAACTGTTTCGCAACGGCGGACTCTGCAATCCGGATCCGGAAATCCGCCGTCTGGCCCGCCTCAAGGTGGAGAGAACTCTTCGCATGGGACGGTTTTTCGGAGCAAGCTACTACGTTTACTGGGTTGCCCGTGACGGATTTGAGAGCCCGGTGACCACCGACTGGAGCCGGGTGTACGATTACCTCGCCGAAGGACTGAACCATGTCCGCGACTACATCGATGACAACGGGATGGACAACTACCTCGGCGCTACCATCGAACCCAAACCCAATGAACCGCGCGGACACATGTTTCTGCCGACCAGCGGCCACGCCGCGGGTTTCATTCTCGGACGGCTTCGCGATCCCGGATTCTGGGGGGTGAACCCCGAACTGCTCCAGCATGAGAGCATGGCGCTGATGAATGCCTCGCTGACCGTCGGTTACCTGATCGCGCTTGATAAATTGAAATTCCTCCACTTCGGCAGCCAGATCAAGGCGCAGTTCGACAACGACTTCCCGCCGCTGATCGGTCCGGAGGGGCTTAAAGAGACGGCGTTTCTTTTCCGGACGCTGGAGAACCTCGGCTGGCGGGGCGCCTGCGAATTTGACTGCCACATGCTCCGGGCCGAAGCCGACCCCGCCGATCCCATCGGCTGCCGGCGGCAGTTTGTTGTCGATTGTGCGGAGGCGCTCGATATCGCGCTGGAACTCGCCTCCAGAATCCAGCCTCCCGCCCCCGGCCTTTCGATGGCGGCGGCTGACCTCGAATCAATCCGTCAACTTTGCGCCATTTCACGGAAACGGTAGTTATGGCGCTCTACCTTGGACTTGATTCCAGCACCCAGGGACTGAAGGCGTTGATCGCCGACACCACGTCCGGAGAGATTGTCGCTGCTGAAGCGGTGAATTTCGGAACTGATCTGCCGGAATACAATTCACCGTCGGGATTTCTCCCGGCGGCCGATCCACTGGTCCGACGCGCCGATCCGCGGATGTGGCTGGCGGCGCTGGATCTGGTGTTCGACCGGCTCAGCCGTCACGGGGCTCCGCTCGAACGGGTGGAGGGAGTCTCCGGAAGCGGCCAGCAGCACGGCACGGTTTATCTCAACGCCGATTTTCCGGAACTGTTGCGTTCGCTTCCCGGCGCGGAAAAGCTGGCCGTTCACCTTGCCCCCGCCTTAAGCAGGCGCGAAGCCCCGATCTGGATGGACCGTTCCACGGCCCGGGAGTGCGCCGAACTGACCCGCCGGTTCGGGGCGGAAATCCAGCGCCGCACCGGCAGCCCCGCCACCGAACGTTTCAGCGGCCCTCAGATCCGTAAATTCGCCGCCGATGATCCGGAAGCCTGGGAAAAGACCGCCTGCGTCCATCTGGTCAGCAGCTTTCTTGCCTCGGTGCTGGCCGGTCAATCTCAGCCGATCGATTACGGAGACGGCGCGGGAATGAACCTGCTGAACCTCGAAACCCTCAACTGGGATGATGAAATCACCAACTTCACCGCCCCGCACCTCCGGGAAAAACTGCCCTCTCCGGTTCCCGGATCGACGGTATCTGGATCGTTGAGTCCCTATTTCGGTCGCTGGGGGTTGCGTCCGGGGATCCCGGTCGTGGTCTGGTCCGGCGACAACCCCTCGAGTCTGGTCGGGGTCGGCGGCGCGCTGCCGGGCAAAGCGGTAATCAGTCTCGGAACCAGCGACACCTTTTTTGCGGCGATGCGCACATAC
>CAKUKT010000229.1 GCA_934663655.1 uncultured Victivallaceae bacterium | reverse complement strand
GAGTAGTGATGTACAGCGACTGCTCTTCCCATCCCCGGCCTCCGAAATCGGCGCATCGGGTCGAAAGGTACGCCGCCGCGTTCGGAATCCGGAAATCATTCCACTCATTTTTCATGATTTGATGATCTTTCCATGTGCATTCCGGGAAAAATGAAATGATGTTCGTATATAGTATACCCCATGAATGAAAATGCAAGTCAGGGAGAAAAGATTCCGGAAATTCTTCGATTTATCCTACTTCGCCAATCTGCTCTCCGACGGAAATACGCACGCTGTCGGAGAACCAGATGCAAACTCCCCGGGGGCGTAATCACTGCCAAGGCAGAAGCTGAACAGTTCCGCGAACCGGCTTCCCGGCTGCGGACGAAATAGAGCGCGGGGGGGGGAGATCCCGTCGGAACGCCCCCTCCCCGACCGGAGGAATACCCGCGATGATTCAGTCGGTCAGGGTCGCCCGCACCCGCCGGAGCCTGGCAACGCCGCTGACGTTAGAGGAGACATCCCCGAACATGACTCCCGCCTGAAAATGGGTCTGAACCAGCGGCCCGGTACCGACCAGACGATCGTTCAGAAACACCGCCCCGGTACCGGAAACCGGATCGGCGACCGCGCGCAGCCGGCAGGTGCCGGAAGCGGGAAACGTGCCGTAAGGAGTGACGATCCGATCGGTCCCGAGCCGGACCGGCAGTTCTCCCGCCTTGGAACCATCGGACTTCAACGGTCGCAGCAACATCAGGAAGTTCGTCTGCCCCGCCTTGCTGGAGGGACGAACTGCTTCGCCCTCCCATTCGACGGTGATCGTGCGACCCGGCAGCCGGTTGCCGAACAATCTGGTGATGTCGATCATGGCATATTCGTTGTCGGTCTCGTTGTCCAGAACCGTGCCGCCGTCGGAGACGCTTACCGCTTTTGCGGCGTAAGAACTGCGTATCCCGTCACGTTTCGGAATACCGACGGAGAAGTCGAGATCAATATCCCATTTTTCCGGAGCGGCCGCTTTTGCCAGCCCGGGCGACAATTCGGGCGGGAACTTGACCTCAAGCGAGAGATCGGAGATGGTGACCGCCGGGACGACGAGATTCCGCCATTCCGAAGCTCCGACTCCGGGGCCGGTCAGGGAGCCGATGATCAGACTCTCGGTTTCCATATTCTGGACGAACAGGTTGTGGCCGCTCAACGCGCATTCCGGTGAACCGGCGCGCCCGGGAAGTTCGAGGTCAAAGAGCACTTTTCCATCGGCGGTCAGCTTGAAATTCGCGCCGTTGATCTCCGCCCGGTAATGATGGAAGTCGGATCCGGCCGGGAAATCGACCTGCTTTCCCGCATGTACCAGCCGGATCTCCTCCGGACGGAAATCGATGATCTCCACCCGGTCGCCGTTGGCAAGGCGCATCACCGCACTCAACTCCTCGCTGTCCGGAAGCACCCGGCAGTCAAATTCCACCGTCAGATTCTGACCGCCGATTCCAGCAAGCGGGTGGAGCAGATTGACCATCGCCCGGTCGCCGCGGTTGCGGTCACTGAGGCGGTAAGCCCCGTCGATGATCTCCTCGGCCCGGTCGTCCATCCCCTGGCCGGCCCACAGCCGCCGCCACGGCGGCTGATTGGCCCCCCGGAGCAGCCGGTTGCCGGCGAGAATCGTAACCGGATGAATCCGGGCGCCGGAGCGCAGGGAGAGTTCGACCTGATGGATTCCGGGAGTAATCAACTGGCGCGGCACCTCGAATGCGGACGCCTCACCGGACTTCCCGACGTAACGCAGTTCCTGACCGTCGAGCCGGGCAAGGATCGCCTCCCCGTTATCCTGACAGCGCAGGTAGAGCTGCACCGTCGGTTCCTGACCCGGAGCGAATTTCCCGCGAAGATCATCGCCGAAGCGCAGCGGGAACACCGCCGGGACATTCTCCATCAACGTGGCCGAATATCCGCCGATCAACAGCGGAGTTTCCGACAACTCCTGCACATTACTGATCGCCCGCCCCTGATAGGAGACAAAATAGAGCTTGTCTCTTCCCACAAGATAATCCGGGTTCCGGCGCGCCCGTGATATATAACCGGGCAGATAGAAGAGGTTGAAAAAATACAGTCCGTCGGCCCCGGCGGCGTAGGCAGCGGCGCTCTGGGCATCCAGCGAGGCCAGATGATTACGGTTGAACGGAGCCGCCCCTTTGGAAAAACTCATGTCGATCCCGCAGTAGAATTTAATTCCATATTTCCGGCACAGCCGTCCCAGGCGTTCCGGCGTCGAATAGTATCCCTGATCGCCGCCGGCGAAATAGAGATCAAAGAGCTTCTCCTGCATCCAGCGCTCGATATCCAGACCGAGATAACGGCCGACCTCGGGGGAATCGGGCAGCCGCAGACCGATCAGCACCGGACGGCCGCGCTGCCGCCCATACGCTTCGGCGTTGCGGCGGATGTCGCGCATCACCTGCGTGAACATCTCCACTTCTTCATCGGTAGCGGGCGAACCCCACGCGGTGGTTTTGAAAAAGTTCGGCATCCGGTAGAAATCAAGTTCAATACCGTCGAGATCATACTCGCGGATCATCTCGTCCACCAGCCCGACCAGCAGTTCGCGCACCTCCGGCCGGGCGTAGTCGAAGCTGGTCCAGCTCGCGAACGGCGGACGATTTTCCGGCGTGCCGCACAGCAGCTGGGGATTGTTCTTTTTGTAATCGCTCAGCCAGTGCGCATGCCACTGGTCATGAACATCGTTGACCCGGATACTGCCGAAAAATTCAATTTTCTGCTCACGGGCGAACTCCCGGGCCAGCTCCATCGGATCTCTGCCGAGCGCCTTCTCAAGATCACCGCTGGCGTTGCGCTTGCCCTTGGCGTCACCCAACCCGTCGATGTAGCGGCGCGGAGTGAGCTTGCTTCGGGAAAAGAACTGCAACCCTACGGAGAAGGGGCAGTAGGTCATCGTGTCAAATTCACTGCCCTTGAGCTTGTCGAGCATCCATTCGCGGAATTTTGCGACGGTGAGTTCTCCCTTCTCCGGGAAGTTGGTGGCGTCACAGCCGTCGTTGTTGATGATCAGCCGCCGGGGCCGGGCGAGCGCCGCCGCCCGGGCAGTTTCCCACTCGAGGTCGTCCATTTCCGCGGCTCCAAGCACAAATGGCAGCAACATTCCGAACAATTGACGAAAGCCTGATAACCTGTGGTGTCTCAATCTCATCACAAACTCCTATGACGGTAATGATGCTTTTTCTCAAACACCGGATCCGATTCCGGCTACTCTGATGCGACCATGCTGATGACCATGTTTTTCCGTGTTCATACCCGCCCCGCGCACCGGCGGGAAGCGGGGAGAGAATCAGGTAAATGCCTCCGGTGAAAGTTAATTTGCTACCTGAAAAAAACCGTTTTGAACGATTTTCATCGGCGGGTTGCCGAATCCAGCTCTTTTATAATAGTTCCTCTTTCATGATTTTTCAACCAATTCTTATTCCTCCGGCGGCGTTCCGTTTTCCCGTACAGCGCCCGAGTTTCCAAACTGAATGCCGCAGATGCAAAAACGGGAACCCCGGCCTCAACCGGGCGTTCCCGTTTTCTCTCTCCCGGCGCGTTACCACTCTGCGCCGTCGCCGCAACCGGCATTCGTCGTGTTTCCGGCGCGAAAACGAGGATCGGCAAAGATCACGCCTCCCCGCGCCGGATACCTTAAAAGTGGTCAGAAGTTGTAATATACCTCCGTTTCCACATCATGGAGATAATGTCCCCAGTTACTGTGCGAGCTGTCCGAAGCATAGTCATCCTTGGAGGATTTGAATATCTGATGAATCTCTCCCGGAGTACAAGCCGCCACATGACCGTCCACGAAGCTGTAATTGATCCGGTCGCTGTGGCGCGAAGTCGGGTACCCTCCCCAGCAGCGGGTCATCATATAATGCTGTCTAAATTCCGCCAGCCCCCGACGTGAATCCATGGTCACAATCAGGCTGCCGGGACGACGGGCCGGTTTGGTGTTGAGAAACGCATAGTAATTGTTCACATTGGAAGTCGTGATGTAAACCGTCAGCGGCAACGCGTACAGCGACTGCCGGTGATAAGTTCCCCCCCCGGCGGACTGATAGGGCTGGTTGTTGAAATCACCGTAAACACCGTAAGTATAGTTGATGCTTCCATCGGTGTGCTTGATCGGCTCCATGCTACGGCTGGGGCAGGCGAAGACCTTGGAATCATCGCCCAGATATTTGCCGACCACCAGCGCGTCCCCCCAGGTGTAACGACTGATGCCGTCGACGTCGCCGTAAGGGACGCGCAAACCGATGAAACCCTTGCCGTCATTGGAATAGAACTGCATCGCCGCAATACAGCTCTTCTGGTTGGAGAGGCAGTTGCTGGCGCGGGCGGCCTCACGGGCCTTGGAGAGCGCCGGCATCAGCATCGCGGCGAGAATCGCGATGATCGCGATCACGACGAGGAGTTCGATCAAAGTGAAAAACCGGCTTTCTCGGGAAAAATTCTTCATTACAGACTCTCCTTATTGTTATTTAATTTGATGACTAACTATATTATAATATAAAATTCACGAAATGTCAACACCCTGTTTTCCACTTTTCTCGGACATAATGTTATAATTTTCTCAACTCTCGCAGGGGATGTACCCTCTTGATCGAAGGAAAAAACACAAATTCCCGTACAGTGGATGCGGCCATGTCG
>CAKUKT010000228.1 GCA_934663655.1 uncultured Victivallaceae bacterium | reverse complement strand
CCCGAGGATCTCGCCGCCGCGGAAAAGAAACTCGCCGCCGCATCCTCCGGAACCAACTGAGACAGCTTCCGGAACCGGCGCGGGATTTCCCGACTGCCGCCGCCCGGTTTGAGTTCTCAACCGAGATCGAACGAGGCAAAGTCAGGAACCGTGGTGAACTCCATCGCCTCCCCGGTCACCGGGTGCGGAAAACTCAGCCGCGCCGAATGAAGCGCCTGCCGGTCCAAAATCAGCTTCTCCCGGTCGGCGGCGGAAATTTTTCCGTCCCGCAGCCGGAGAAAAATCGTCTCATCCACCCCGTAGAGCTTGTCGCCGACCACCGGATATCCCAGTGAGAACATCGTAGCGCGAATCTGGTGCATTCTTCCGGTTTCCAGCACGGCACGTACCAGAGAAAACTTCTTTCCGACACGTTCGGGAAAGAGCCGGGTCCGGCAGCTCTCGCCCTCGCATTCGGAACCGGATTCGTTATCGCCAATGAACCGCCGCTTCTTGCGAACCGCGCTCAACCGATCCGGAACCAGCCGACCGACGGCGTCCATCGCAGAAGCGAACACCCCGGACACCAGCACGAGATACTCCTTGACAATCGGGTAGTCCGGCCGCCCGAGCTTCGCCGCCGTGCGTGCATCGCGCGCCGCCAGCAGCAACCCGGAAGTCTCCCGGTCGAGGCGGTTGACCAGATGCACCTCCCCGTAACGGCTGGAGAGCAGATGCCACAGGGTATGGCGGAAAAAGGGCCCGGAGGGATGCACGCAGAGATTTCCGGGTTTGTCGATCACCCAGAGAAATTCATCCTCGTAGATAATCCGGTAGTTGAGGTCGGCATCAGGTTCCGGGAGGTCGCCGGGACGGTATTCGATGATGTCGTGGAGCTGCAATATATATTCGGGGGCGGCGGCAACGCCGTTCACCGTGATCTCTCCAGAACGGATACGTTCGCTCCACTCCTCGAATGAGCGATAGGTGAAGCGGGAGGCGAGATAGGCCGCCAGCGTCCGCCCCACCGAACTCCAGTCGACCGCGCTGCGAATCACCCGGTGCGCCAGACTTTCCGGAGTATGTTTCATCGCTCCTTGTCCACAAACACCAGCCGGGCGCCGCATTCGCGGCCGGCGATCTCGCTGAACTCCGGACCGCGCAGAAATGCCGAGGTGGACAACCAGTCCGCGGCAACCGCGGTCGGCGCCACCACGGTGACCGCGTAGTCCGGTGCCGGCGGCACCCCGGAAACAGGGTCGATGATATGCCCGTAACGAACGCCGCCGAGCACAACAAAACGCTGATAATCGCCGCTGCTGGCAACCGCTTCGGAACCATGCAGCGTAATGATTTCGTCGGTGAGGAGATCCGGATGCGAAGGATCGGTAATTCCGACGCGATATTCGCCGTCGGAGAGTCCGCGGATGTTGCCGCCGAGATCGACCAGTCCCCGGTGAAATCCGAGCTGTTCCAGCCGTTCCGCCGCGCGGTCGACCGCGTACCCCTTGGCAATCCCGCCGAAATCGAACGCCATTCCGGAACGGAGAAAACGTACACTCCGCGCCGCATCGTCAAATTCGACCTTGTCCAGCCCGACCAGTTCGCGGGCGCCGGCGATTTCTCCGGCTTCCGGGGCCGTCTCCCCACGCTTCCGGTAGAACCCCCAGAGATCCATCAGCGGCTTCACGGTGGGATCAAAGGCTCCCCCGCTGATCCGCCATGCCGCCCGCGCCTGCGTGATGATCTCCCAGAGTTCAGGAGAGCAGACAAACGGCGCGGTTGCCGCCGCAGCATTGAGTCGCGACAATTCACTCTCCGGGTCGCGGAGATTGCAGAGTTCCACCACCCGGTCAAATTCCGCACGGACCGCGGCGATGCCGCGCTCCGCCGCTTCCGGATCGGCCTCGAGCGATACCGCGGCGATGGTTCCCATCACCGGGAAGCGTTCCGTCCGCCGCGCTTCGCCGGGACGGAACAACGCCGCCGCCACCCCGAGCAGCAACAATGCCAGAACCAGTCCGATACGGGTCCGAACACTCATCTCTTCAAATCCTGCGCACAGTCACCCGGATTTCGACGCCGTTCACATCGAGCTGAGTATCTCCTTCACCGGCAACCAGTTCTTCCGCCAGCACCTCCGAGGAGATGTAGTCGGCGAACTGTGCCAGCGCCGCCGCGCTCTCCGCCGGAGCCGAATAGGTGATGCGGATCCGGTCGGTAACTTCAAACCGCTCCTCCTTGCGGAGGTTCTGAATCCGGCTCACAAATTCACGCGCAAAACCTTCGGCGCGCAACGTATCATCAAGTTCGGTCGCCAGCGCAATCGTGACCCCGTCGGCGCTGGCGGCAACCAGCCCCGGCTTCTCCTCCCGCCGAACCACCAGATCACCGGCGGTAATCTCCGCCGTCGAACCGTCAGGCAGAGTGATCGCCAATGCCCGGCCGCCCAGAATCGCCCCGATCTCCGCTCCGGTCAGCTGTTCAATCCGCGCCGCGGCGGCCTTCATGTTGCGGCCGAGCCGGGAACCGAGCGCCTTGAAATTCGCTTTGCAGGAACGGCTCACCAGCTCTTCTTCATCATCGACGAACGTCACTTCCTTGACGTTGAGTTCGTCGGCGATAATCCGGACCGTGTGCTCGAGCATCTCCCGGGCGGCGGCATCCGGCGCCGCCAGCACCGCCCGCGCCAGCGGCTGGCGCACCTTGAGGTTGTTCGCGGTGCGCAGATAACGGCCCAGTGAAACCGCCGTCATCGTCAGCGACATCTCACGTTCGAGCGCCTCATCCCGGCAGTCGTCGGGTTCCGGATAGTCACAGAGATGAACCGACTCGGGCATTCCCGGCGTCCGCAACGCCCGGTAGATCGCCTCGGTGGTGAAGGGAATGAACGGAGCCGCCGCCCGGGCGAAAACCAGCAGCACGTAATGCAACGTCGAATAGGCTTCCAGTTTGTCAGCGTCACTGTCGCTCTTCCAGAAACGGCGGCGGCTGCGGCGGATGTACCAGTTGGTGAGATCGTCGATGAAACGCGAGAAACGGGTCGCCGCTTTCTGCAGATTGTAGGCGTCAAGTTCCGCGCGCAGCTCCTCGACCATCTGGGAGGCGCTGCTCAGAATCCAGCGGTCGAGCACGTTGGCCGGAGCCACCGGCGGCTGCACCGGTCCGTCACCGGGATCGTAGCCGTCGACCCGGGCGTAGGTGACAAAGAAGCTCAGCGCGTTCCACATCGGAATCATCACTCCGCGCAGCACCTCCCGCACTCCCGCCTCGGAGAATTTCAGATCCTCGGCGCGAACCACCTGGCTGCCGAGCATGAACAACCGCAGCGCATCGGCGCCGTTGCTCTCGACAACCTCCATCGGATCGGGATAGTTCCGGAGACGTTTGGACATCTTCTGACCGTTCTCCGCCAACACCATTCCGTTGACGATCACATTGCGGAACGGCGGCTGATCGAACAACGCACTGGCAAGCACCACCAGCGTGTAGAACCAGCCTCGCGTCTGATCCTGTCCCTCGGCGATGAAATCCGCCGGGAAGTGCGCCTCGAAGCGTTCCTTGTTTTCAAACGGATAATGCATCTGCGCATAGGGCATCGAACCGGATTCAAACCAGCAGTCGAGCACCTCCGGAATCCGACGCAGCGGCGATTTGCCGGTCGGCGAAGGAATTTCCAGTTCGTCGACAAAGTGTTTGTGCAGATCATCAATCCGTTTGCCGGTCAGTTTTTCAAGTTCGGCGACACTGCCGACGCAGATGGTCTCGCCTTCCTCATTGCGCCAGATCGGCAGCGGGGTTCCCCAGTAACGGTTCCGGCTGATCGCCCAGTCGCGGGCGTTCTCCAGCCATTTACCGAAACGGCCGTCCCGGATATGCGCCGGCACCCAGTTGATCAGCTGGTTGTTCCGAACCATCCGCTCCTTGATCTCCTCCACCCGGACAAACCAGGTCGAAACCGCCCGGTAAATCAACGGCACGTCGTCGCGCCAGCAATGCGGATAACTGTGAACAATCTGGCCGCGGTGCACCAGTTTCCCCTCGGCTTTCAGCCGTTTGATGATCTCCTCATCCACCGACTTCACCGGCCGCCCGGCGTAATCCGGAACCTCGGCGGTGAAACAGCACATCTCATCAACCGGACAGACCTCCGCCAGCATACCGGCCTCTTTGCAGGCGCGGGCGTCATCCTCTCCAAACCCGGGCGCGGTATGAACGATACCGGTACCATCCTCGGTACTCACATAATCGGCGGCGATCACCCGGAACGCCCCCTTCTCCGCCTGATCCCGGAAGTAGTCAAAAAGCGGTTCGTAACGCATGCCGACGAGTTCCGAACCCTTGCCGCGCCAGACCACCTCCGGAACCTCCTTGCCGAAACAGGCCGCCAGCCGCGCCTCGGCCAGGATATACTCCTCCCCGTCATCGCGTACCCGGACGTAATCGATATCCGGACCGACCGCGAGCGCGAGATTGGAGGGCAGCGTCCACGGCGTGGTCGTCCATGCGAGGAAACTCACCTTCGGCATTCCCTCAACCCGGAAGCGGATCGTCACCGCCGGGTCGGTCACATCCCGGTAACCCTGGTTGGCTTCGAAGTTGGACAGCGGTGTCGCACAACGCGGACAATAGGGCAGAATCTTGTAGCCCTCGTAGATCAGATTGCGATCCCACAACTGCCGGAACACCCACCA
>CAKUKT010000227.1 GCA_934663655.1 uncultured Victivallaceae bacterium | reverse complement strand
CTTCAGCACCGAACAGATGATCAGCAACGGTTTGCGTCCGTAACGATTCCCGAACGCGGAGAATACAAACCCGGAGAAATATCCGACAATACAGCTCGAGGCCAGCAGCAGCTGAATCGCCGTCTGCGAGAACTTCATCGTCTCCTGAAGATAGACGAAAATAAAACCGCTCATCAACCAGCCGACAAAACTCTGGAACGAAAAAAAGGCGGTCAGTTTACGGAAGTTTTTCTCCCGCAGAATCTCCCGGATGATTTTAAGCAGTTCGAGCTTCTTTCCCGAACGGGGTGCCGGATCCGGCGCCCGGCTCAGCAGAAACAAATTCATGTATCCGGAAATCGCCCCCAGCACCAGAATCAACGCATAGGTCGATCGTTTATCCCGCCCGAGCCAGTCGGCCAGTGCGCCGACCAGAATCCCCGCCACCATACCGGCGATGGTGCCCAGTGCCGTCCGGCGACTCCAGAAACTGTTGCTTTCGCGCACCGGAATGATCTCACCCTGCCAGGCCAGCGCAATCGCCCCCTGCAGCTGCGCCGCAATCTGGCCGCCGCCGAAAATCAACATGAAAATCAATACCGCAAGTTCCGCCGGAAACGCCCCCCATTCCATCACCAGCGCCGCGATCAGCAGAAAAGAGGAGTAGTAGACGAAGAGGCACCATTCCCAGAAGTGCTTGCGGTGCAGGAAACGTTCCTGAAGGTAGGTGCCGATCAGCTGCATCGGCAGGAAAATCAACGTCAACGACATCACCATGCCGATCTCCTGTTTGGTCATCTCGACCGAACGCAGCAGACCGATCAGCAATGTTCCGGTCGATGCCGCGCCGAAGATCGTCCACGCTACCGGCGCCGCCAGCAGAAAAAATATGCTGCGACGCACCTGACGCGCCGACAATACCGCCGCTTCCCCCATACCCTTCCCCCGTTGCAGTGGTAAAAAAATTACCGGAGCAAAACTCTCCGGCATCCCTGTCACCAGCTAAATGTATTGCGTAAATTGGAAAAATCAAGGGGAATTTCTGTTCATAAATATAAAATTTTCTCTTTGCGGTTGACAAGTGTGATTTCGTGGGATATGTTCATATCCGGGCAACCACGATGGGCAGTGGCGACTGGAGAGAGAGAGTGTGTGTGTCGGGAACGGAGGTGAATGTGGAAGATTTCAGCGCTCGGAACGGGAAACCCGTCGGACAAAATCAACGTCGGCTGGCATTCTGGATCGGAATCGCCGCCATTGCCGGAGCAGTGTTTTCATTCGTGATGCTGGTGGCCCGGCCGATGCTGCGGGAATATGACGCTGAAAAAAACTGGATCCGTACCGATGCCACCGTGTTGAATCACCGGATCGTCATACGGCACCGCTCGGGATATTCGCGTGCCGCCGCCGGTGGCAGCCGGATCAGGGCCAGTGAAATCTCCTATCAGTACAAATTCAACGGCACCACCTACGTGGCTGACCGCGTGACGCTGGACGGCCGCGCGGTTGTCTACAATCCGCAGAATGTCGTCCCCGGTTCACCGCTGGTCTGCTACGTCAACCCGGACGATCCCGCCGACGCGACGCTGATCCGGAACATCAGAAATCCGCTGCCGTGTCTGGTATTTCCCGTGTTGCTGCTGCTCTTCGGCCTCGGAGCGTTCTTCAGTGCCCGGCATTCGGGAGGAGTAAATTCCATGCCGGCCATAGTCCGCCCCTCCCCTCCTCCGGAGGCGATGGAAAACGGCAGTCCCGATGATTCGAAACCGGCTTGCCATTTCCCGGACGATGAACTATATTAGCATCATATTGCAACGGATACCGATATTTTAATGATGGCAAAAACTCACTCGGCAGACGACATCGCCCGCGAGATCCGCACCGCCGCCGGCAGACTGCGCATGCGCATGGCGGCGGGGATATTTCTGCGTTTGCTGCCGGGGATGGCGGGAGCGGCGGTTTTCATTGCCGGAGCCGCGGTGCTGGCGTTGCGCTTCAGTCCGCTGAAGTGGAGTGGCGGGGATTCATTCCGGCTGCTGTTGTTTTTGCTGGTTACGGCGTTGGCGGCGACGCTGGTGGCGGTGGTGTGCCGGCTGCCCCGGACGCGGCGGCTGGTCGCCAGCATCGATGAGGCTTCGGGAGCGGGCGGCTGGTTTCTCACTGCCGCCGAAACCGACCTCTCGGCCTGGAGAAAACATCTCCCGCCGATCCGGCTTCCCGGGGTGGAGTTCCGGCGTCGTCCGGCCTGGCTGGTATTGATTTCGGGAGCGCTTTTTTTCGCCGGCGCCGCCCTGGTTCCGGAGGTGACGCTCCAGCTCAACGATGAGTTCATGCTCGACCTCTCCGAGGAAGGAGCGGAATTGCAGAATCAGCTGAACCTGCTCGAACAGGAAGAACTGCTTGCCGAACCGGAAGCGGCCGATCTCCGGGAACAACTGCGGCAACTGGTTGAAAACACCGACGCCCGCGATCCCGGACGCGGCTACGAAGCGCTCGAATCACTCCGGAACAAACTCGACGCGATTGTTGAACAGGCCAGCCGGGAAACCGGACGGGAACTGCGCGATCTCACCCTGGCGGCGGCCGCCGCCGAAATGTTGTCGACAGCACCGGAAACTCCCGGTCTTACCCCGGCGGGAAGTGAGTTTTCCCAGCTGCTCGACAAACTGGCGGCGGAGAACCCGGAACTGGCCCGGACACTCGCCGAAGCGGGAATCGATGCGACCACTCTCAATACCCGCGAAGGTCGAACCAGACTGGCCCAAGCCCTGCACCGAAACGCGGAGGAACTCCGGCAGCGCCTTGCCCGCCTGTCCCGTCACCGCGCGGATGACAGCGATTCCGCCTGCGAAGTCACCGCTGAAGATCTCGCCGACTGGTTGCGGGAGAACGCTCCGGATGCCGATGAACTCGCCGGGGTACTGACCAACGTCGAATCGGAGAACGGGACTCCCGGAGCCGGAGGCGCAACCCGGGGACGTGCTGACGCCGAACTGGAATTTTCCGGCGAATCTCCCGACAACGGCGCCCGGCGTCGGGAGGTCGGAGTTTCCGGTGACACCTTCTCCGATGAAGGAGAATTAATCGATACATTTCTGAGCGCCCCCGACGACGAAGAGGCCGCCGAAGCCGCCGTCGCCGGACGGCTGCGCACCGATGGAGATACGGCGGTTGAAGCCGTTACCAGCCGGATACATCCCGAACATCGTGCCGCGGTCAAGCGGTACTTCACCTCAGCAGGAGCCGAAGCCAATGAATAACTCCCCGGTACCGCCCCCCCCGGAAGAACTCCTTCCGGCCACCCGCAACGCCAATCGCATTCTTGAAGAACTCGACCGGATACTGCTCGGTCAGCACCACATTCACCGTCTGCTGCTGATCGGCATTCTCAGTCGCGGTCATATTCTGCTGGAGGGGTTGCCCGGAGTCGGCAAAACCGAGATGGTCAAAGCGCTCGGGCGTCTGATGTCGCTGGAATTCAAGCGGATTCAGTTTACTCCCGACCTGCTTCCGGGGGATATTCTCGGCGGCAGCATTCTGCAGATGACGCCGGACGGTGAACGCCGACTGGTATTCCAGCCCGGGGCGATATTCACCAACATCCTGCTCGCCGACGAAATCAACCGCGCCTCGCCCAAAACCCAGTCGGCGATGCTGGAGGCAATGCAGGAACACTCGGTGACGCTGCTCGGGGAGACCCGTCCGCTGCCGGAACCGTTCTTCGTGCTCGCGTCACAGAACCCGATTGAACTCGAAGGCACCTATCCGATACCGGAAGCCCAGCTCGACCGCTTCCTTTTCAAGCTCACGGTGCCCGGGGTGGATTCCGGAGTGCTGACCCGGATCATTGCCGACCGGAGGCGCGGCGAACCGCCGACCTCTCAATGGCGTCTGTCCCGGGATGAACTTGCCGGACTCTTTGCGGCGATGGAAAGGATCCACCTCAGCGAAGCGGTGGCTTCCTACATGGCCCGTCTCGTCGCCGCCGGCCACCCGGGCGCCCCCGAAGCCCTGCCCGAAATCAACCGGTTCGTGAGCTTCGGCGCTTCGCCGCGCGCGGCGATCGCACTTGCGGAATCCGCCCGCGCCGCCGCGCTGCTGGCCGGAAGGCCGACAGTGGGGTTCGACGATGTACGGGAGGTCGCCGAAGCGGTGTTGAATCATCGCCTGATCCTCAACTATCAGGCCCGGCTGGAGAAGATCGCTTCGGCGGATCTGGTAAAAATGCTGCTGGAGAGGATCGATCCGGCCGGGATCGGCGATGTCGCCGGAGTCGGTCTCTCCCGGGGAGACGAACAATGAAATTTTTCGCAGGCAGATTGCTGTCACTGGCGGCGGCGTTCATCGGACTCGCCGCGCCGCTGCTGCTCGCTGCGGTTGAATACGATGGCGTCACCGTGACCAGACTCCCCGACCCGGACAGTAGTGGGGGCTTTATGCAGAGGCAATACCGGCTGCATGAGTATCGGATTGAGAACCGCAACTTGAAACCGGCCCGGGTCGTAATCCGGCTATCCGCCCAAGCCAGACAATTTGAAGTGAACAGTTCGACTGTCCGGATTGTACCGCCAGGAGCAACTCAGACCGTGCTTCTCGGCTGGCCGGCGCTCTCGACGTTCTATATTTCGGTACCGACAGAAACCGTCTCCATAAACGGGGAACAGATGCCGCCGCTTCCGCTGCCTTATCGTTCGATCAGCCACCGCGACATGCCAAGAG
>CAKUKT010000226.1 GCA_934663655.1 uncultured Victivallaceae bacterium | reverse complement strand
GGAAATCGTATCGTTGAAACCGGTACGTTCGTTGCCGATCTTGATTGTGACCTCCTGCCACGGTTCCCAGATGGGATCCGGAGGAGCCGCCGTGGCCGTGAACAGGGTGGCTGACACGGTGAATAACAGCCGGACGGGGGAACTCAATTTCATAAGTGTTCTCTCCTGCGAGGGGTGGTTTTTCTATGGAGGCCGCGGAGCGGCGGTTCCGGTGTCACTGGTATATTATGCACTGGGAAAGTGTAAAATAAAATGGAGCGGAGTGGAAAAAAGATGTATTTTACCACTTCAACAACCTTTCTTGCCGGTAATTTCCCGACAGCTGCGGCACGGGAAAGTCGGCCGGGAAACTTCCGGCGCAACGTCGGGATTTTCCCGCCGGGGGCAGATTTTTCTCCTGGATGCGTGCGGGAGCTTGAAAAAAGTTCCCGCTGGAATTATCTTTCATTAACAGCGATTACAAATCGATCACAAGGATTTAAACCCCGGGAAAAGAAGATCCCCTGAGAGAGAGAGAGAGAGAGAATCATGATGCATTCACTGTGTTATCACGTTTTTTTCGCGGTGCTGCTGGCGGTCTCCGCCGTTGCCTCCGCCGCCGATGTCGTTGAAGGACGAGAACTTAAATTGTCGCAGGCGATTGACTTCCTTGACAACTGCTTTTTCACCGAGCATCCGGAATACTACACCCGCGATGAACTGGCGGCACGGCTGCGACAGGCGCGTGACGCGGGGATCACCCGGATCTATTTCCGCGCGGTTTCCGGATGCGCCTACTATCCGTCGGAGGTGTTGAAGGTCTACAACGGCGACGCCCGTCAGCCCAACGCGGAGAAGCTCCGCCGCACTATTCGTGAATATGATGTGCTGGCCGAATACATCCGCGTCTGCCACGAACTCGGCATGGAACTTTATTACTGGGAACCAATTTTCGACACCTCGCTCTATCTGCGGTATGAGTCCGGAACGCCGGAGTTCCGGAAGTACGGTGAGTGGCCATTCAAGGATGAAAAGCTCCGCGATGACGAACAGTGGCGACACCGCTTCGCCGACCGCGATTTCGGCCGGTTGACCCGTCCGGTTGCAACCATCCGCATCGTGAGCAAAAACGATCCCGGCGAGGTCAATGAAAGAAATCTTGTGATCTTCACCGCCGGAGAAGGGGAAAACTTCACCCGCTGCGACGACCCCTACCGGGTTACCGTCGAACCCGGTCCCGGAGCAGGAGAACGCGAAATCGTCGTGAGCGGATTGAACATCACCAGACCGTGCATCAAACTGATGAATGATTCCAGAAACGGGGCATTTATGGCGATCGCCGACCTTGCCTCCGATTGCGTGCGGATGTTTTACGACGACGGTTCGCCGGTGGAGATTCCGGTTGCCTCGGAGGTCTTCATCATGCGGGATGAGAACTGCGAAACCAATCTGCGCGGAGGTTCCGGTATCCTCGCCGGCTGGGGAGATGCCGGAAATCTCGGCCGGACGATGATTCTCAGAATCGGCCTCTTTGACCGTTATGCCGACGGACTGCCCGAATATGCATTCCGCGGCAATCGCGACCGGCGGCTCGCGGTGCTCCGGGAACTCTTTGACCGCTACCCGGAACTCGACGGGGTCTGTTATTCCATCCGCAGCCATTCGCTTCCGTCCGGCGGCAGCCGCAGTTTCGTCGGCGATTACGCCTACGGCTTCAGCGCTCCGGTCGTCGACGAATACCGGCGCCGTTACGGCGTGGATATCACCCGGCAGGCTTATGACCGGGAGAAGTTCCTGACGCTGCGCGGGGAGTTTTTTACCGATTTCCTGCGCGAAGCCGGGGAATTTATTCACTCTCGCGGCGGGAAATTCGCGGTCATGGCTCCGGTACGGGAATCGGTCGGCGCCTATGACCACGGCGCGATGTACCCATTGTGGAAGGGGATGAACATCGACAACTTCTTTCAAATCGACCGCTGGGCGCAGGAGGGGTTCGTTGACGCGGTGGTGATGCTCGGTACCGGACACCGCCAGAAAGGCTGGAGCCCGGCGTGGGACGCCGAGGTCAGCGCTTTCCGGGCGAAGCTCGCCGGAACCGATACCCGGCTGGTTCTGCATCTGCTCGCCAACAGCGCCCTGAAACCCGAACTGGAGGCGACGCTCCGGGGCGCGCTCGGCAACACTGATCTCGACGAGATCGAGTTTTACGAGGAGCACGGCATGTTCGTTTACGGCCATTATGAAGTGCTCGAGCGGGTGCTCGCGGAGTCGGAGCGCCGCATTGCCGCCCCCGTCGCCAAAGAGGAGTCGGAACCGGGGCGCGACGGGAAAACTTCCCGGGAGAGATGATTTCGCCTGTAACTTCGGGATGTCCGCTTTCGGAACCGGTCGGCCGGGGCAGGGGGAATCGGGACGGAATTATTCAATCCCCAGCGACTCCGGAGTCGCTTTAACTTCGACGATGCGCCGGAGGGGGAAGGCGCCTTCCGGGGCGCGCACCTCGAGGTAGTTGTCGCTCCAGCCGCGGATCACGCCGTGTTCCGCCCGTTCAAAGATCACCGGCAACGTTTCGCCGAGCCGGGAACGCCGGAATGCCGCTGCTGCGGCGTCCGCGACCCGGCGCAGTTCGGCGGCCCGCCGGTGGATGGTCTCTGCCGGTACCTGAGCCGGCCAGGTCGCGGCCGGGGTGCCCGGACGCCGGGAATAGCTGAAGATGTGAATATTGGCGAAGCCGATCGAACGGATAAAATCCAGACTGTCGGCGAAATCTTCGTCGGTTTCCCCCGGAAACCCCGCGATTACGTCGGTGCCGAGATGAATCCCCGGGAGAGCCTGCCGGGCCGCCGCGGCAAAAGCGGCGTATTCGGCGCGGGTGTAGTGGCGGTTCATCCGCTTTAAAATCCGATCCGAACCATGCTGGAGCGAGAGGTGCAGAAAACGGCAGACCCGGTTCTCCGGTTTCGCCATGGCTTCGAGCAGCGCGAGATTGTCCGGATGGGGTTCGGTCGAACTCAAACGGATCCGGAACTCCCCCGGCAATGCTCCGATCGCCCGCACCACGTCGTCGAGTCCGCGCGTACCGTCCCGGTAGGCGCAGGTGTTTACACCGGTGAGCACTACCTCCGGAAATCCCGCAGCAATCGCCTGACGGCAGTCGGCGATCACTTCGTCGAACGCGCGGGAACGTTCCCGGCCGCGCAGGTGCGGCACAATGCAGTAGCTGCAGAAGTTGTCGCACCCCTCCTGGATCTTGATGAAGGCCCGGCTCCGGAACGGAAACGAAGACAATACCCCCTCGCTGAACACCGGCCCCCCGACCGCCGTCTCCGGAACCATATCGCCGGTCTCCGTCAATCTGGCTGCGATCAGCGCCTTCTCCCGGTTGGGGAGCAGCAGATCCCCGCCGTCACCGGCCAGACTGGAAGCGGCGGCGTCAACGGCGCAGCCGGTGACGACGATCTCCGCCGTCGGATGTTCCCGGCGCAACCGCCGGATCAACTGCCGGGTTTTGCGTACCGCTTCGGCGGTGACCGCGCAGGAATTGATTACGATCAGCGCCGGGGTATCTGTGGATTCAACCACCCGGTAGCCGGAACCGGCCAGCCGGGTGGCGATCAGTGCGCTGTCGGCGGTGTTGAGCCGGCAGCCGAGTGTGACGATCAACGCCGGCGCGCTTCCGGCGCCATCCATCGCCTACTCCTTGATCCGCCAGTCGAGCGCGCCGGTCGGACAGGCGTTGATGCATTCGCCGCATTCGGAGCAGCTGGCCGGGAACCCCTGATCGAATGCAGTGGCGACCCGGGTGTCGAAACCGCGCTTCTGCGGCGAAAGCAGCGTCTTGTTGACCACCTCTTTGCAGATCTTGACGCAGATTCCGCATTTGATGCACTTGCCGCGATCCTGAATGATCAGCGGGTGGCGGGTATCATAGCTGAGCGCCGGTTTGGCCCCCTTGATCTTCGCGGGATCGCAACCGTTGCAGGAAGCGTGCTTGCGCAACCGACAATCCTTCTTGTCGGTACAGGAACACTCGATGCAACGCTCGCCCTCGCGTTGGACCCGTTCAGGCGGCATCGTCGAGGTTACCTCCTTGAACGTGGTGCGACGCTCCTCGATCGGCAGAAAATCAAGCTTCTCCCGGTCGGCTTCGGAGACGTTGTCACGGATAAACACCAGATCCTCTCGCGAGAGCTGCTGCCATTTGCCGCGCGAAACATTGATCTCCTCTTCGGCTTCGACTTCGAGCGACAGCGCGTCGCGCAGGAAGGCCAGCGCCGCTTTTCTGCCGGAGGCGACCGCCTCGACCACTGTGGCCGCGCCGGAGACGCAGTCCCCGGCGGCATAGAGCAACGGAGCGGGGCCGGCGGCTTCCAGGCAACCGAAGCGATTGAGTTCAAAGCCATTCGGCGCCAGCGTCCGCTGGCCGATCGCACCGATCACCGTATCGGCGACGACCTCAAAATCGCTGCCGGGAATTTCCACCGGTTTGCGGCGCCCGCCGGCGTCCGGTTCGCCCAGCTGCATCCGGCGGCAGGTGAGCACCAGCCGGCCATCGCGTTTCTCCAGTTTGACCGGAGCGACCAGAAACTCAAACTCAACTCCCTCTTCCCGGGCTTCGGCGATTTCGAGTTTTTCGGCCGGCATCTCCGCCTCGGTACGGCGGTAGAAGCAGCGAACCCGGGTCGCGCCGAGCCGCACGCTGGTGCGCAGGCAGTCCATCGCGG
>CAKUKT010000225.1 GCA_934663655.1 uncultured Victivallaceae bacterium | reverse complement strand
CTGTTGACACTGGGGATTTCTCTTCGTTTCGGCGTAATGAGGATGTCGAATGCGGAGTTCTTTGCCGCACTCGCCGATGGAGATCCGGTGTTGACGGGGATCCGGCTGCCCCGGCTGCTGCTCGGAGCTCTGGCGGGGGCGGCGCTGGCGGTTTCCGGAGCAATTCTGCAGACGGTACTGCGGAACCCGCTGGCATCGCCGGGGATCATCGGCGTGTCGGCGGGCGGCGGTCTGGCCGGGACGGTGGCATTGCTGATGTTTCCGCAGCTGCCGGGGCTGCTGCTGCCCTTTGCTTTCGGCGGGGCGTTGCTGGCGGCGTTGACGGTTTATCTGGCGGCCTGGCGTCGCGGTATTGAACCGGTGAGGCTGATTCTGGCGGGGGTGGCGCTGGCGTCGCTGCTCGGCGCCCTGAGTACGGTATTGCTGCTGCTCAACAGCGAACGGGCGGCGGAAATTATCGGCTTCACCGTCGGGGATTTCTCCGGCCGGGGCTGGCGGGAGTTCCGGCTCGGCGCTCCGTGGCTGATCGGCGGGCTGGTGCTGGCGCCCTTCTTTATCCGCAGCCTCAATCTGCTGCGCCTCGGCGACGAGGCGGCGACATCGCTCGGCATGTCGGTAGAAGCGGTGCGCTTCCGGCTGCTGGCGCTGGCCTCACTGCTGGCGGCGGCGGCGGTGGGGGTGGCCGGGCTGCTCGGGTTTGTCGGTCTGGTGGCGCCGCATTGTGTGCGTTCGCTGGTCGGCAGCGACCATCGGCTGCTGCTGCCGGGGGCGGCACTGGGCGGAGCGGTGCTGACGGTCGGCTGTGATTTTGTCGGTCGGATGGTGTCGCCGCCGCTGGAACTTCCGGCGGGGGTGGTGATGGCCCTGCTGGGGCCGCTCTTCTTTTTGGGACTGCTGCTCCGCAGCGATTCGGGATGGGGGGGACGATGAAACTTCTGGCCGAACATCTCGAGTTTTCTTATGGGCGCAATCCGGTGCTGCATGAACTCTCGCTGGAACTTCCCGATCGCGGGGTGCTGGCGATCATCGGGCCCAACGGCGGGGGAAAATCGACGCTTTTGAAGTGTCTCGGCGGATTGCTGCGTCCGAGCGGAGGAAGCTGTCGTCTGGACGGGCGTGATCTGCGTTCCTGGCCGCGTCTGGAACTGGCACGGGTGCTGGCGGTGCTCGGGCAGTTCAATTCGGCGCCGCCGGAGCTGACGGTGCGGGAACTGGTCGGGTTCGGGCGCTATCCCCACCGGACCGGGCGGGAACGTGACCGCGAGGCGGTGGAACTGGCGCTGACGGAGTGCGGTGCTGCCGCGCTGGCCGACCGTCGTCTCGGGACTTTGTCCGGCGGCGAACGCCAGCGCGCGTGGCTGGCGCTGGCGCTGGCTCAGGAGCCGCGGGTGCTGCTGCTGGACGAACCGACGACCTTTCTCGATCCGCGCGGACAGCTCGAAATCATCTCGCTGATCGGCGAACTCAACCGCAGACTCGGTATCACCATCGGGGTGGTGCTGCATGATCTCAATCACGCGGCGGGGTGTGCCGACCGGGTGACGGCGATATCCGGCGGCCGGCTGGCATTTTCGGGCACTCCGGAGGAATTGCTGCGTCCTGAGACGATCCGGGGAATCTTCGGAGTTGACGGGGCGGTGTTGACCGCGCCGGATGGTTCGCGTTTTTTCGCTCCGCTCGCCTGTTCCAAGCCGGCGAACTAAGTCTATCCGGCGGAGACGGGGGCGCGGCCGGAGATCACCACGGTGGCGCGGAGTGTGACGGTGCCGAGGAGCTTCTCTTGTCCGGAATCGGCGGAGCGGGCGATTTCGCAGCGGCCGATCACCGTAAGTTCCCCAATTGTGACCGGGGTGGAGATCACCCGGGAGGCGATGGTAACCGCGCCGCGCAGCGGTAATTTTCCGATCAGCCGGGACAGAGGTTCGGTTACCGCGTCGCGCTGTTTATTTTTACCGAAGCACAGCAATTCGAAGGTGCGAATATCCGGATCGGCTTCGGGGATTTCCGCCGTCATTCTTACCGCGAAGCCGTTGCCCTGCCGGGAGGGAATTTCTCCCCGGCCGATATCGAGGTCAACGCGGAGGCCGGCCAGCTCGGCCAGCAGCAGTACGCAGGCGCGTTCGACGTCGATGATCTTCAGTTGCGCCCGGCGCGTCAGGCGCTGGGTCAGTCCGGCCGGGTCGGTGGCGCCGATTCCCCAGCTGAATTCCGGTTGTTGCGAACCATTCATGTTGGTCAGCAGGCTGGAGAGAAAGTTGTTGTCAAGCATGTGGGGTGATCTTTCCGGTTAAGGTTGGGGGTGGGAAGAGGGATGAACTGCCCGGCGTTTCCGGCGGCGGTCAGGCGAATGAGGCCAGAATCCGTCCGGTGGCGCGGTGGATCAGGGCGCCGCCTGTCCGGTCCTCGCTGAAGCTGAACTCTCCCTGCGGCAGCAGAGAGAGAAATTTCCCGCCGTAATCCGGAAGTGCGTCCGCCAGCTGAGCGGTGCGGGTGAACAATTCACTCCGGTCAAAGCAGCTGATCGTCACCTCCGCGACGCAGTTCTGCGGTGAACCGGCGATTTCACCGCCGCGGGAGAGAAATCTCACCGTCACACCTTCCGGTATTCCGGGAGGAAGGGTTCCGCAGAATACCCGTTGATTGATTTCCAGCGTCAGAATCTGCGCGACGAAGGCGGCCAGCCGGATTTCGGCGTCAACTGTTTCCATGAAGTTATCTCCGTTTGCGGCGGCGACGGGATTGTCTTGCGCCGACCTTGCGGGGGTTGACAACCCGGCAGATGGAGCTGGTTGTATAAGGTTTTGGAAACCAGAGAGATGTGTGAATAGTAGTTTGGTGGCGAGCCGGTGACGACTCCACCCCCGGCGTTGCCGGAACGGGAAAGAAATTTCCGGAAATTCCGTCTGGCGGCGGGGATCGAAAAATCATCCCCGGCGACGGCTTTAAAAAATTGTATTTCGGGTGTATATTATATTTTCTGAATTTGCAATTGTCCAATCGCTGTTTGCATGGAGATGAAAAATGTTCGAAATCGCTGAAATTTCCGGAAAGAAGCTGACCGTGGCGATCGCCGCCGACCACGGCGGTTATCAGGTCAAGGACGAACTGCGGCAACTGCTCGCGGAACTCGGTCATCAGGTACTTGATTGCGGTCCGTTCAAGTTTGACGCCGCGGACGATTATTCCGACTTCGGGGCGCCGGCGGCGCGTGCGGTCAGCCTCGGCCGCGCCGATGCGGGGATTCTGATCTGTCGTTCCGGGGTCGGGATGGGGATTGTCGCGAACCGTTTCCACGGGGTTCGCGCCGTTGTCGCCGGCACTCCCGAACTTGCGGTCAAGAGCCGTGACCACAACGCCTCCAACGTGCTGGTGCTGCCGGGGGATGCGCTCGATTTTCCGGCGATGAAGGAGATTATCCTCGCCTGGTTCGGCAAGCCTTTCAGCGGTGACGCGCGTCATGCCCGCCGGCTGGAAAAGGTCGAAGTTAACAGCTATGACGATATCGCCGCGCTGCGGCACACGGATCCGGAACTGGCGGCGATGATCGATTCCGAAGCCGAACGTGAAGCCGACGGCATTGAACTCATCGCCAGCGAGAATTTCGCCAGTTGTGCGGTGCGGGCGGCGCAGGGGTCGGTGCTCACCAACAAATATGCCGAGGGTTATCCCGGCAAGCGCTACTACAACGGCTGTGAATTTATCGACGAAGTCGAACAGCTGGCGATCGACCGCGCGAAGGCGCTCTTCGGGGCCGAGGCGGCCAATGTGCAGCCCCATTGCGGGAGCGGCGCCAATCAGGCGGTTTACAGCGCGCTCTGCAACGTCGGCGACACGGTGCTGGCGATGAGCCTCGATCACGGCGGTCACCTGACCCATGGGCATCCGCTGAACTTCTCCGGTTCGCTCTACAAGATCATCCCCTACGGCGTGAACCGTGAGACCGAGATGATCGACTACGACGAACTGGAACGGCTGGCGGTGGAAAACCATCCGAAAATGATTCTCGCCGGAGCCAGCGCCTATCCGCGGATTCTCGATTTCCCGCGGCTGCGGGCGATTGCCGATAAGGTTGGGGCAAAACTTTTCGTTGACATGGCTCACATCGCCGGACTGGTGGCCGCCGGTGAACATCCGAACCCGGTTCCCTACTGCGATGTGGTTACCACCACCACCCACAAGACGCTTCGCGGCCCCCGCGGTGGACTGATTCTCTGTCGCGAAGAATACATCAAGGCGATCAATTCCAAGGTGTTCCCGGGGCTCCAGGGCGGACCGCTCGAGCATATTATTGCGGCTAAGGCTGTTTGCTTCCGGGAGGCGGCGTCGCCGGAGTTCCGCGCCTACCAGCATCAGGTGCGCTGCAACGCCGCCCGGCTCGCTGAAGAGCTGGCGGCACGGGGCTTCCGGATTGTTTCCGGTGGTACCGACAACCATCTGATGCTGATCGACCTGCGTCCCAAGGGCGCGACCGGTAAAGCGGTTGCCAATGCGCTCGATCTGGCGCGGATCACCGTCAACAAGAACATGATTCCCTTCGATCCCGAGAAGCCCTTTGTCACCAGCGGGATCCGCATCGGCACCCCGGCGGTGACCACCCGCGGAATGCGGGAAGCGGAAATGGTTCGGATTGCGGATTTCATCGAGCGCGGAGTGGCGCTGCGTGATGACGAGGCGGCGTTGCGCCGGCTCGGCGACGAGGTGAAGGAG
>CAKUKT010000224.1 GCA_934663655.1 uncultured Victivallaceae bacterium | reverse complement strand
CAGATCCCCGTCTTTCACATCCTGCATGAACGAAAACAGTTTATTGACTGTTTCATTGACCTGTTTACTGTTCATATATGTAATCGCTCCATTAACAATTTAACTGCTGTATTTTTCAGTTAATATACAGCCGCTCTTGTCCGGTTGCGAATGCAATATGAGAATCTATGCACTTCAAAGTCTTTTGCGACACTCGGATCCAGCGACGGGGACTTTCATAAGGCAGTTCCTTGAATTCACTGTATTCCTGAATCGTCAAGCCGCTGTCCCAATACTCAGTTATGGTTGTCCAGATTGAAAATAGTCCAGAATCAGCATTGTTATATCATCGCTCTGCGGTTCTCCGGCGGCAAAGCGCTCCAATGTCGTTTTAAGTTCGTTTATCAGCTCGGAGGGAGTTCCCCGCATGCTGTCGAGCGCCTCCCTGAGTCGCGCGTCCCCGAACAATTCGTTGTTTGAGTTTTTGGCTTCCGTCACTCCATCCGTATAGAGGAAGAGCCGGTCGCCGGGCTGCAGTTCGATCGAGACTCCCGTATACGTTTTCTTCGTTGTCACTCCCAATACAATGGAATGTTTGACCCGGAGGAACTCCCAGTTCCCATGCGCATGTTTGAGCAGTGGAGGATTGTGTCCGGCACTTACACAGGTCAGAATCCCCGTGGAGAGGTCGAGCACCCCCAGAAACGCACTCAAGAACATGTGCGCCTTATTATTGCGGCAAAGTTCCCGATTGGCCTGGTCAAACGCCTCCGCAGGATCCATGCCCGACTGAATCAACTCCTTGAGCAGTGCTTTGGAGTTCATCATGTAGAGTGCCGCCGTGATTCCCTTACCGGATACATCCGCAATCAGAACGGCGATGTGCCGGTCGTCAATCGGAAAAAAGTCATAAAAATCTCCACCGACTTCCCTCGCGGCATACATGCCGGCCGCCAGCCGGTAACACTCCTGATCGGGGAAATCAACCGGCAGGACGGAATTCTGAATTGTCCGCCCCATTTCAAGTTCGGCGTCGATTCGCTTTGCTTCGTTTTCAATGGACTTCTTCAACGCCTCAACAGTGGTGTTGATGCCCCGGGAAAGTGCTTGGAATTCCGAGGTGGTACTCACGGCAATTTTTTCCTCCAGATTGCCGTTGGTGATCTCCCGGAGCGAACTGTTAACGGAATAAATTCCCTTGATGACCACCTTCTGAAGCAGACACGACACGAGAAGAAAAATCACGCCAAAAAGCACCAGATTGGCAATCACCAGAATGCGCAGAACGGAATTGCGCGACAGATACATCTCCTCCTCGGGAAGAGTGCCGGTCAGCAGATAGTTCCCGCACGGAATCGTAAGGCAGAGGCTCGGCATCCCGTCGACCGCCTTATGAAATACCCTTTCCCGCCGATCTTCGGGGTTTCCGTTTTCCGCGATGCGAAGTTTCCCTGCATGGCCGATGCGGAATGTCGAAGCGATGGATTGAACGTCAGCGATCTTCATGGCCTCTTCAATACGTTCCGGCCGGTAGCCGATCTGGACGATCCCTGAGCTGTCTTTTCTGGCAACCCCGGCATATTGAAACAGAATCTTCTGAATCCCGTTCGGCGTGGGAGCCTGCACCAGTTCAAAGTCACGATCGTTCAATGCACCGAGAAATTCCGCAGATTGTCTGGAATCCGCCATATCATACCCCTCGTAACTTTGCGGAATGCAGGTGACCAGAATTCCGTTTTCATCGGAGACATGCAACTGGTCGATATCCAGATTGCGGCGAATTTTTTCCAGTTCATCCCGACGTTTCAGCACATCAGGATCCAAGGCGATCATCTGCGCGAGAGCATGCGCCTTGGAGAGCGCGGCGGAGTTGGACATTTGAATCACCGTCTCCAGATTCTTCTGCGTATGTTCGACCTGACGCGCTGCATCATCAAGTTTGATCCGTAACAGTTCCAGCGCCGACTCCCGCGCCAGCGAACTGTGAATCCACCAAGAGATGCCGAACGTAAGCAAAAATGCTCCGGCGACAAAGACCAGAAGCCATTTCTGAAACAGTCTCTTCATGCGTTTCTCCCATCCGATCCGACTGCTTTCTTCAAAATCAAAACGTTGCAGCCATTTTCCCGGCGGTATTCCACCGAATCCATCAGTTTCCTAACCAGGAAGATTCCGAGACCTCCGGCTTCCCGTTCCGCCAAAGGGATGGAGAGATCCGGAGCGGGGACCTCCAGCGGATTGTAGGCGATCCCGGTATCGGAAAACGTTAAGATCAGTTCCCGCTTTTCCATATCGAATGCCACAGAAACCCTGGCCGTGCCTTCCCCGGAAGGATACCCGTAACTGGCAATATTCGTAAAGATCTCATCCGCGGCGATCAGCAGTTGTTTTCGGTTTCTGGCGGGCAGAGCCATCTCTTCGGCAATGGAAAGCAGCCACTCCTTCAAAGTGGCAAAGGCTTCCCGTTTCGCTGGAAGCTGAAGAGCTTCTTCTCCATAATATTGAAACTTCCGCATCTCCCCGCTCATGGCATGTCACTCGATGGTCAGAAGTTCGTCAAAACCGGTCATTTCAAAGACCTCGCGTACATCCTCGCAGACGTTTTTGAGTACCAACCGTCCGGCTTCGCTCATCCGCTGATCAGCACTCATGATTACACGTAAACCGGCACTGGAAACGTAATCGACGGCAGCAAAGTCGAGAATCAGTTCCCGTACGCCATCGTACAGAGGATTGAGTTCCGCCTCAAGTCTGGGCGCGGTTACAGTATCAATGCTGCCCTCAATCGCCACGGTGAGGACGGTTCCGTCATCGTTTTTCGTCACTGCAAGATTCATTGTTTTCCTCCGAACAGTTTCAAGGTCAATATGCTCCCCTCGTTTTCCCGGACAAACTCTTCCCGGGAACAGCGTTTTTTCAGAATCATCCGGGCCATGGAACCGGCGTCATCCTCTGCTTCGAGGGGATTTTCCGGATTTCCGGTCCAGACGGCGCGGATTTCGGTTTCCCCTGTCTCTCCGGAAATACCGACCTCAAGCTGAGCTTTCTCAACGCGGGAGAAGAGAAGATTTACGATCAGCTCCTCTAGCACAAGTTGAATCGCATTGCGCTTTTTCTGCTCAAGCATCTGGCGAACGGCAAATTCGTCCACTTCGCTGCGGAAATGGTAGAGGTCGAAATCCGATCTGTCAAGCTCGAAGCAGAGCATATCCATCCGGCGGATGAACGCGCGGGTCCGGGGACGTTTCGGATCTTCAAAAATTTCCTGCGGACTCCCCGCCTCATAGATCACTCCCTCGTCCATGTAAAAAACCCGCGAAGAGACATCCCGGGCAAAGCGCATCTCATGGGTGACGATCATCATGGTAATACCGGTTTTCGCCAGATTCCGGATAACGGTGAGCACCTCATTGACCATGGTCGGATCAAGTGCACTGGTCGGCTCATCGAAGAGGACGATCTCCGGCTTCATCGCCAGAGTCCGCGCAATGGCGACCCGCTGCTGCTGGCCGCCGGAAAGTTCTTCCGGGAGTGCGTTGGCCTTATCCACAAGGCCGACGGCCTTGAGTAACTCCAGTGCCCGTTCCCGAGCCCGGAGTTGAGGTTCCTTCCGAAGAAAACACGGAGCAAGCATAATGTTTTCCAGTACCGTCAGGTGCGGGAAAAGGTTGAACTGCTGAAACACCATTCCCATTTTCATCCGGAGTTTCGGCACATCCGTTCGGGGATCCAGAATATTGACTCCGTCCACCAGGATCTCCCCCGCGTCCGGCCGTTCCAGTAGATTCAAACAGCGCAGAAAGGTGCTCTTCCCGGTTCCAGACGGCCCGATGATGGAGATGACCTCTCCCGGGTTGATTTCCGCATTGACATCGTGAAGCACCGGAGTTTCGTTATAACTTTTGCGAAGATGCTTGACGGTAATCATCAGTTCGTCCCTCCTTTCGCGATCAAGCGCCGATTCAACGGGTCGAGCCGGAACTCCAGCCAGGTCAGCCCGAGCGCCAGCAAGTGCGCTGCGGCAAAGTAGATCACCGCCGTGGCGATCAGCGGAAAAAACGCCTCGTATGTCCGGCTTCGGATGATATCGCTCATCTTCGTCAAGTCCTGAATGGCGATATAGCCGACGATGGAAGTCATTTTCAGCATCGACACGAATTCGCCTCGATAGATCGGCAGAATCCGGCGCAGAACCTGCGGCAGAATCACTTTCCGGAATGCGGCGTATTTCGAGAATCCCAGCGCGAGCGCCGCTTCCGTCTGCCCTTTCGGAATGCCGTTGATCCCACTCCGGAACATCTCTCCAACATACGCGGCGAAGTTCAGCGCGAATCCGATTACCGCAACCGCGATCGCATCAATATCAACTCTGGCAAAAATCACATAGTAGAGAATCATCAAAATCACCAGGATCGGCATCCCCTGCATCAGTGCGATATATCCCCTGGCGACTCCGGAAACAAAACGGTTCTTTGAACGGCGCATGGCACAGACTCCGAACGCCAGCACCGTTCCCAGTGCTGCGGCAAGGACTGTAATCAGCACGGTCACTTTCAAACCGTCGAGAATCAGTTTCCAGCGATCTTCGCGGACGAATGTCCGCTCAAAGCTCGAAGCTAATTCCCGCCCCGCCCGGGTGAGCCACTCCCCGGCTCCGACGCTCCGGCCGGTCGCGACATCCTGCGCAACGACAACTGCGACTCCGCCCTTGTAGTTCGGTTCGGAGAAGAG
>CAKUKT010000223.1 GCA_934663655.1 uncultured Victivallaceae bacterium | reverse complement strand
GCCCAAGAGCGTGCGCAAAATCGCGGTGCTCGACCGCTGCAAGGAGCCCGGTTCGCTCGGCGAACCGCTCTTCCTCGATGTCAAGGCGGCGCTGGCCGGCAGCGACATCAAGGTTATCGGCGGACGTTTCGGACTGGCCAGCAAGGAGTTCACTCCGAGTATGGTCGGCGCGATCTACGATCACCTCGACGGCGCCTGCACGACCAACTTCACCGTCGGTATCAACGACGATGTGAGCCACCTGTCGCTGCCGATCCGCCGCGAACTGGTGACCGAACCCGCCGGCACCACCGCCTGTATGTTCTGGGGTCTCGGCTCCGACGGTACGGTCGGCAGCAACAAGAACTCGATCAAGATCATCGGCGACAACACCGACAAATACGTCCAGGCCTACTTCGCTTACGATTCGAAGAAGTCCGGTGGCATCACCATCAGTCACCTCCGTTTCGGCGACAAGCCGATCACCAGCGAGTATGCGATCACCGCGCCGAACTTCGTCGCCTGCCACAACTCCGCGTACATCGGCCGTTATGATATGCTTTCGGGCATCGTCGAAGGCGGTACTTTCCTCATCAACTGCGAATGGGCTCCGGAAGAGGTGTTCAGCCATCTGACCGCCGATATGCAGAAGATCATCATCGACCGCAAGATCAAGGTTTACACGATCGATGCGTTGAAGCTCGCGCTCGAGATGGGAAATGCGAAGTTCATTTCGACGATCATGCAGACCTGCTTCTTCAACCTCGCGAAGATCATCCCCGGCGATGTCGCCATCGGCTACATCAAGAAGGCGATCGAAAAGACCTTCAAGAAGAAGGGCGAAGAGGTTATCGCTCAGAACAAGGCCTGCGTGGACAATGCGCTCGCCCAGCTCAAGGAAGTCCCGGTGCCCGTCTCGCTGGACGGCGTGAGAGCTTATCCGGCTCCGGTGATCATCACTCCGGAGATGGGAGAGTTCGCGAACAAACTGATGAAGCCGATTCTGCACCAGCAGGGAGATTCGATTCCGGTTTCGGCGATGAGCATCGACGGTTCGATGCCGACCGGTACCGCGAAATTCGAAAAGCGCGGCATCGCTCCCAAGGTGCCGAAGTGGGACAGCTCCAAGTGCATTCAGTGCAATCAGTGCGTGATGGCGTGTCCGCATGCGGCGATCCGCGCCAAATTGATTGAACCGGCTGATCTCGCCGGCGCTCCGGCCACTTTCGAGACTGTCGATGCCAAGCCGCCGGTCAAGAAGGAGCTCGGTCTCAAATATCGCATCCAGGTCTTCTGCGAGGACTGCACCGGTTGCGGCGTCTGCGTCGAGACCTGCCCGGCCAAGGAGAAGGCGCTCACGATGACCCACACTCCGGACGAGCGTGCCGCGGGTCAGAACGCCAACGCCGAGTTCTTCCTCTCGCTGCCGGACAATGTGATGGGTGGAATGAACGAATCCACGGTCAAGGGTTCGCAGTTCCTCACTCCGTACTTCGAGTTCAATGGTGCGTGCGCCGGTTGCGGCGAGACGCCGTATGTGAAACTGGTGAGCCAGCTGTTCGGCAACCGCATGATCGTCGCCAATGCCACCGGCTGCAGCTCGATCTACAGCGGCAGTTTCCCGAGCCTTCCCTACTGCAAGGACAAGGACGGACGTGGTCCGGCGTGGGCCAACTCGCTCTTCGAGGACAACGCCGAATACGGCTACGGTATGCGCCTGGCGGTCGACACCAACCGTAAACAGCTGCTCGCCAACGTCAAGCGTCTGCTGGAACTCGGCGTCTGCTGCGAGGAGATGAAGTCCGCGCTTGAGTTCGCCGTCGCCAACTGGGACAACACCGGCGCCGAGGCGATCGCCAATCAGAAGCGGATCGGCGAAATGCTGGACAAGGCGCTGGCTGCCGGCAAGTGCGACCTCTCCGGCGAAAAGGGTGAGATCATCGCCAAGATCGCTGAACTCAAGGATTACTTCGTTGACAAGTCGGTCTGGATCATCGGCGGTGACGGCTGGGCCTATGACATCGGTTACGGCGGCCTCGACCATGTCGTCGCTCAGAACCGCAATGTCAATATTCTGGTGCTCGACACCGAAGTGTACAGCAACACCGGCGGTCAGGCTTCCAAGTCGACGCCGATCGGCGCGGTGGCGCTGTTCGCTGCTTCCGGTAAGCGTATGACCAAGAAGAATCTCGGTTTCATGTGCATGAGTTACGGCAGCGTCTACGTCGCGTCGATCGCGATGGGCGCCAACCGTCAGCAGGCGCTGACCGCGATTCGCGAGGCCGAGGCTTACAATGGTCCGTCGATCATTCTCGCCTATGCGCCCTGTATCGCGCACGGAATCAACATGTCCAAGAGCCAGACCGAAGCCAAGCGCGCGGTCGAAGCCGGATACTGGCCGCTGTATCGTTACAACCCGGCCGGCGAGAAGCCCTTCACCTGGGAAACCAAGGAAGCTACGGCGAGCTATCAGGAGTTCATCCGCAGCGAGAACCGTTACCGGCAGCTGCTCAAGAACGCTCCGGAGGAAGCCGAGGCGATCTTTGAGAAGGCCGAGGTCGACGCCAAGCGGCGTATGGACTTCTACAAGAATCTCGGCGAGGTGATGAAGTAATCATAACTTCGCACTGACACCGGAATCGCCCTCCGAAGCGCGGAGACGCGGCGGCGGGCGGTTGCGGTGAAAATGGATTTTCCGGCCGGCATTCGCGCCGGATACAGGATGCCGGGGGGAATTATCCTCCCGGCTTTTTTCTTCCGGGAACAGCCGCGGTTGAACCGCTGTCGGCGATTGGGACCGGAGAATGACGAAACCGGAGCGGAAAATCCGGGCGTCGATGAATGGGTTCAAACCATTCCGACGCCGCCGGTCTTTGAGGAGTTTGTCCATGAGTGAAGAAAGAGTGATATATTTTGACAACAACGCCACCACCCGGGTTGCCGAAGAGGTGTTTGAGGAGATGCGTCCCTATTTCTGTGAGCGGTACGGCAATCCGTCGAGCATACACCGGTTTGGCGGTTCGGTTGCCGCCGAGATCGAAAAGGCCCGGGTCAAGGTGGCGGAACTGCTCGGCGCGAAATTCCGCGACCGGGACGGCGTCGCCACGGAGATTATTTTCACCAGCTGCGGTACCGAGAGTGACAATGCTGCTCTCAATGCGGCGCTGCTGGCCCGGCCGGAACGCCGCAAGGTGGTGACCTCGATCGTCGAACACCCGGCGATTCTGACTTACGCCAAAGAACTTGAGCGGCGCGGCTACGAGGTGGAGATGCTGCCGGTCGATGAGCACGGCGCCATCAATCTTGCCGATCTCGCCGCTGCCGTTGACGACAACACCGCGGTTGTTTCGCTGATGTGGGCCAACAACGAAACCGGCACGCTCTTCCCGATCCGGGAGGCGGCGGCAATCGCCCATGCCGGAGGCGCGCTTTTTCATACCGATGCGGTGCAGGCCGCCGGCAAAGTGGCGATTGATGTCGAAGAGTGTGGAATTGATTTTCTCTCGATCTCCGGCCACAAGCTGCACGCTCCCAAGGGTATCGGGGCATTGTACGTACGCCGGGGAGTGCGCTTTACGCCGCTGATTTTCGGCGGTCATCAGGAACGGCTGCGCCGCGGTGGGACGGAGAATGTTCCGTCGATCATCGGACTCGGCAAGGCTTGTGAGATTGCCCGTAATCTGCTCGATACCGAGGCTGCGGAGTTGAGCCGGATGCGCGACCGGCTGGAAGAGCTGGTGACGGCGTCAATTCCCGCGGTCCGGATCAACGGCGATCTCGATCACCGGCTGCCGAACACCTCTTCGATCAGCTTCGAATATATCGAGGGTGAATCGATATTGATGCTGCTGGATATGCAGGGAATATGTGCGTCCAGTGGTTCAGCCTGTACGACCGGCAGTCTGGAGCCGTCACATGTGCTGCGGGCAATGGGACTGCCTTATACCGCCGCTCACGGGACGATACGGTTCTCGTTGTCGAGATACAACACGATGAATGAGATTGAAACGGTCGCGGCTGCACTGCCGCCGATCGTGGCCAGACTCCGGGAGATTTCTCCATATTGGAATGAGCGCAACCAGCGCTGAAACTGCGCGGTTGACCGAAGTCGGTAATTGCCGGAACCGGCGACTGATGGGATGTTTTTGAATACAACAACCGCCTTGTGGCGCGGAACCGGGAAGGAGTTGTCCCGGCTTCGGGAAAGGAGTAAGATGATGCGGACGGTTGCCGGACTGCTGATGCTGGTAGTGGTATTGCCGCTGTTTTCAACGGGATGTCGTTCCGGTGTCGCGGCGATGCCGGAACTTGATTACGGCGATGCCGAAAACTGGATCATCGCCGACTCCGGGATCGCGGATCGAAGTTACGATCTTTTCTATATCTATCCCACGCTGGTGAACGATCAGACGAAGCCGTATATGGACTGGAGCGACCCCGAGGTGGTTCGCAAGGCGACGGGGTTTACCGCCGCGCAGACCCTGATCTTCTCGGAGGAAGCGAGAATTTTCGCCCCCCGGGTTCGACAGCTGGAATATAGTCGTTGTCTGGGGGTGATCGAGGGAGGCGACTGGGGGCGTACCATGTTGGCGCGCGGTATTGCCGACACGATTGCCGCCTTTGACTACTACCGGGACAACTTCAACGAAGGCCGTCCTTACGTGCTTTTCGGACATAGTCAGGGGGCGGTTGACCTTTACGAGTTGCTGAAGGCCGATCCGGAAATCACTTGTGAAAACGGTTTTGTCGCCGCTTACC
>CAKUKT010000222.1 GCA_934663655.1 uncultured Victivallaceae bacterium | reverse complement strand
GGCACATGTTGGGTGAACTCATCATCGGAGATGTTCCAGATTTTGTCCGACCACATCCACGGCCGCGCCCCGCTCTCCCGGACCCGGTCGCAGAAGAACTCCAGATCATGCCACCACAACTCCCCGCGACGCACCACCGCAAGTTCATATTCCGATTGATGGGAACTGGTCTCCTCGTCCATGCCGAGGTGAAAAAGTTCCGGTCCATCGAAAACTTCCGCAGTCTCCCGAATCAGATCCGCGCAGACCTGATAGTAGATCCTGCTCGACACCATCCGCGCATATTCTTTGAGCCAGACATCGTGAGCGGCGGAAAAATTCAGCTTCGGCACCACTTTGATCCCGAGCGACCGGCAGAAATCAATCATCTCACGAACCTTTTCCCGGCTCCAGGCTCCGGGAATGGAAACCTCCGGATGCGAAGCAAACTTGATTCCATCGCCGACGTCGATCACCAGCAAATTACCGCCGTTGGCGGCAAGATATTCGACGGTGCGGCGGAACACCGCGTCATCGCAGCCGAGTTCGGTGTGGAAGCGATTGAACTTCTCCAGCGGCCGCCGCTCCTGCCACGTCCACGGCAGCAGGTCGATGTATCCCTCGAGCGGCGACGGCTGGAAACGCCCCTCCGGCAGATCACTCCACATATTGCGCGAAAGATGGATCAGATAAGCTTTGTACATATTCGCCTCTCCGGAATTTATTTTACCCGAGATATTCCCGCAGTCCGGCCGCCTCAACCTCGGCGACAAAACGTTTTTCCGCATCGACGCTGAAGCGATCAAGCGGTGAACGCCATGGCCCCACATCGATTCCGGCCAGTTTCATAAACCCCTTCAGCGCCGGCATTCCGTAATGGGAGGCGACGCTGACTGCGCGATGAGTAATGTCGGTGAGCCGGCGCGCTTCGTCAAAATCGTTGCGGCCAAACGCGTCGACAATGCCGTGATAGACGCGCGGCAGGTAGTTGAAGGTGGTGCCGATCGCAGCGACGGCTCCCATCGCGAGCGCCCCGAGCAGCATCTCGTCGCGGCCGTAGAGAATCTGCAGACGATCGGAAAGCGCCAGACAGCGACGATATTCGCAGAGATTGTCGGAGGTGAACTTCACCCCGGCAAAACCGGGCTGCTCCTCAACCATGATCCGGAGAAATTCATACACCGAAATGGTGCCGCCGGCGATATTTCCGGCGTAATAGAGAAAGAGCGGTTTGCCGCCGCACCCGGGAATAATGCCGGAAATGAAATCCGCAAGCGCGCGCGGAGAGGACGGCGGAAAATAGTATGGCGCCATCGCACAGATCGCGTCCGCTCCGGAAGCGGCGGCGCGTTCGGCGAGGCGCAGCGAATCGCGGCGGCAGGTGGAAGCGACGTTCACGATGATCGGAATGCGTCCGGCGGCGGCGGCGATGTAGGCGTCGGCGGTGCGGATGCGCTCCTCCAGGGTCAGCGACGCAAACTCGCCGGTGGAACCGTTGACGAAAAGTCCGGCCATCCGGTGGTTGACGGCATATTCGACGAGTTCGCCGATTTTATCGAAATTGATCGTTTCATCTTCCCGCATCGGGGTGTATGCGGCGATGACCAGCCCGGTGATTTTTTCCATTTCTGCGCTCCGTAATCAGGGGTTAACAAATACAATTTCTTAAATTTTAATAAATACACTGTATACAGTTTTTTTATTGTTTGTGCTCAAATTCAAAAAATTTTCCATTAATTTTTCAAAATAGTATTGACAAACTGTATCCAATATACTATAATATTTACAAAATGCAAACCAAAAAACAAGGGAAAATCACAATTATGGAAAATATCCGCGGCAACACCGCCGAGATCGTCCGCAACCGAATTCTGGATGAACTGCAGAGCGGCCAGTTCGATTTCTCCGACCGGCTCGTCACCGATTCCCTCGCCAAACGCTACAACGTCTCCCGAACCCCGGTCCGCGAAGCGCTGATCCGCCTGGAACAGGAGGGAATCGTCGCCGCTACCGCCAATTCCGGCTTCGAACTCCGCCAACCCACCATTCCGGAACTCTGCGAACTCTACGAACTGCGCGAACTCCTCGAGGGCGTCGCCGTCGAAAAGGTCACCCGCAACGGCGCCTCCCCGGACTTCATCGCCAGATTGCGCACCCTCTGCGAGGAACGCCGCACCTCCATGCCCGACAGCGACGAAAAAGCCGGACGTGCCGACCGCGACTTCCATCAGCTGATCTGCGACTCCTGCGATTCGCCGCTGATCCAGAGCCTGATCCGCAACTATCTGGCGTTGTCCAAGATCTTCCGCGCCAACACTTCGCTCCCGAAACGCAAAATCCGCGTCCGGCGCGACGCCGACCGCGAACACGACCGCATCGTCGATGCAATCGAAGCCGGAAACGCCAAACTCGCCCGGAAACTCATGAGCAACCACATCGCTTCCGCCCGGCGCGACTTTGAACGACTGTTAAACAAAACCGGAAATACTTCAAAATCCAGGAGCTGACCCGACCATGAAAAAATTCGCCGCCATCCTAATCACCTCCACCATCGCCGCCGCCGCCGCACTCGCCGCCGACGGCGCGGTCGACATCGGCAACCGCCGCGAACTCTTTCTCGATTCATTGCTGATCGACAAGCTCGAAAATTCCCGGCTGGTACTCCATCATCCCACCCCCCGCGAAATCGTCATGCGCTACGATCAGCCCCACGAAGGCAACGTCTCCTGCTACACCACCATCTTCAAGGATGGCGACCGCTACCGGATGTACTACAACGGCGCCCATTACACCCAGCACGGCATCATCGGCACCGCAAGAAAACAGCACCCGGAATTTACCTGCTACGCGGAAAGCACCGACGGGATCCACTGGACGCGTCCAGTGATCGGCGCCGTCGAATACAATGGTTCCAAGGAGAACAACATCCTCAATATTCCCAACCGCTGGACCCATTGCTTCACTCCGTTCAAAGACGCGAACCCCGCCTGCCCTCCCGACGAACAGTACAAGGCCGTCGCCTTCGACCACGGCACCCCGGGAAAACTTTTCGCCTTCAAATCCCCCGACGGCATCAACTGGTCGCCGCTCTCCGACCAGCCGATCCTGACGGAAGGGCGTTTCGATTCCCAGAACCTCGCCTTCTACGATCCCGAACGCGGCTGCTACGTCGCCTATTTCCGCAACACCCGCGAGGGCGGCAACCGCGACATCATGACCGCGGAAAGCAAGGACTTCCGGAACTGGACCAAACCCCGCTTCCTCAACTATTCGCTGGACACTCAACCGCGCCACTTCTATACCAACGCGATCATCCGTTATCCGCGGGCGCCGCAATATCTGCTGGGCTTCCCGATGCGCTTTTCCGATCACCGCAGCCATTCCTGCAACCTGCTCGCCGGAGTCGGCGACGGCGGACTGATCGTCAGCCGTGACGGCGAAAATTTCGTCAGTTACCCGGAAGCGTTCGTGCGTCCCGGACTGAACCCGGAACGCTGGTTCAACCGCTGCAACTACGCCGCCTGGGGAATCGCCGAAACCACCGCCGACTCCCCCGGCAACCTGCCCGAACTCTCGTTCTATTACAGCGAAGGCTACGCCGAAGGACGGGAAGTGGCGCTGCGCCGCTTTACACTCCGTCCGGACGGTTTCGTCTCGGTACAGGCCGACGACGCCGGGGGCATCATGGTGACCAGACCGCTGACCTTCGCCGCGATTCCGGAGACGGAAGCGAAACCCGTGCCCGCCCGACCGGCCCACTTCACCGACCTCACGATCGACCGCAATCCCAAGGTCCGCCATTTCGGCTCATATGCACTGCGTTTTTCCAAACCAGGGGTGCTGGAGATTCCCGAAACCCGCGAACTCGGCGATGCCGCAACCTTCGCCGCCACCATCGATGTGCTGTCACGCGGCGGTGAACGCCGACTCTTTTCGGCATTCGACAAGCAGCCGGTCAATGGACGCAAACTCTTCTGCTTCCATATCTACCTCGATCCGAAAAATCCCGAATATTCGCTGATCCGCTGCATGTACTCACCGCTCGGTAAAGCTGAACTCAAGGGACCGGAATTTGAAAAGATCATCGCCTCCAAACGCGACCATCACTTCGCCGCGACGATCCAGAACGGCAAGATCAAACTCTATATCGACGGCGAAATGGTCGCCGAAGGCGGCAACGGCAAAGCGGTTCCGATGGAGTTCACGCTCGGCAACCTGCGCTTCGGAAACGATTATCCGCCGAACGGCTTCTTCAACAGCCCCTTCATCGGTTTTGCCGACGACGTACTGGTGCTCCGGCGCGCCCTCAGCGGCGAAGAGATCGCCGCACTGGCCGCCAACGGCGCCGCCGCCACGCTCGACCTCAAAAATGAACCGGGGATCCTCTACACCATGGAAAAACCCGCGCCCGACCGCCTCTACGACGAACTGGCCGCCGACGGCTGCCAGGACGCCCACTTCCCCATGACCGAACCGCAGGGACGTACCCGGCTGCTGCTCAATTGTTCGACCTCGGCGCTCGGCTCGATCCGGGTGGAACTCCGGGATGCGGATAACCAGCCGCTGCCCGGCTACACCTTTGCCGACTGCGACGAAATCTACGACGACAGCCTCAGCTGTCCGGTCAGCTGGCGAGGGAACGCGGAACTCTCCCAGTTCGCCGGCAAACCGATCCGTCTTGCCTTTGAACTCAAGGATGCCGATCTTTACGCCTTCGAGTTCGGTCGCTGATTTTTGTTGTTTTCTTTGAGTTCGGATACCACAA
>CAKUKT010000221.1 GCA_934663655.1 uncultured Victivallaceae bacterium | reverse complement strand
CGAGATATTCATAGGGGGTGAAACTGCCGAGCTTGAAATAGAAGCGAGTGAAAAGCAAATAAGCCGGAATCTGCAGCAGCAGCGTCAACACGTTGAAAAGATAGAGCGTCATCCCGTTGTTGTAGATCTCTCCCGGCACCACCACGATCGAAATCGAACTCAACAGCGACATCATGCACGACAGACCGATCGCGAAGACCGGCATGTTGCGCCCTCCGAGCAGATAATTTTCCGTCGTTTCGTTCTTGTTGGTAAACAAGAACCCGACACCGATCACCACCGCCATGTAAACCGCGATGATGATGTAGTCCAACCAGCTCTGGCTCATCTTTCACCCTTTCCTTTACCTGAAAATACTGCCCATAAAAAAAAAAGCAGATCAGCGTCCCGCGGCATATTGCCCGCGTTCAGACGCTGACGTTTTTATAATAACCCCGCACCGGTGAAAATTCAAGTCATCCGGGATGGTTTCATCGGTTTTTCGTCCGTAGATCCACCGGTTCCGCTGCTCCCGGCAACCGCAGATCTTCAATAGCGGCGGAAAAACCGGCCGCAAATTCCAGATTCCCGGTATGTCGGCGCAGCTCCTCCTCCTCCAGCAGATAAGCGAGGCGGATGAATTTCAGTTCCTCAAGTTTTTTCACACAACCGGCCAGCGCCCGCCCGGACGGCTCGGCATGATATGCGGAAATTATCCCGGCGGCCAGATTGAGGCGCGCCTGAAGTTCCCGGCTGATGATCCACTCATCGGCGGCTTCCCGGAAATCACCGGTGAATATTTCGATGCGACGCGTCTGATCCACCAGTGTCGGCCCACTGCCGTCGAGGTCGAGCAGAGAGAAGACCGCCACCCCCTGCTGATCGCTTCGACCGACGAGTTCGCCCCGCCCCGCCCGCAGCATTACCGGCAGCCCGCTGCCGAGCAGCGAAATACTCTCGCGACGGACATCCACCTCATTACGACGCCGGATCAGCGTTTCATCCGCAAAACGCGCCGGAGATTCAACGTTGAGAAACGGATTGAGCGCCGCCATGCCGAAACAATCAAGCTCCACACACCAGGAGTGGGAAAACGCTCCGCAGGAAAGAAGATACAGCAGATGCGCGCCGATTTCCACCGGAACCATCGCCATTCCGATCGGAATTTCGTAAAATTCCCGCCACCACTGATAGGGCGTGTAACGCGAAACCGTGGCGGAGACTTCAAAAACCTTGACCTCGATCAGCTGATGATTCACCACTCTGATCCGGAGCATCCCCTCGTCCAGGTCACGCTCCATACTCTCAACCAGCACCACATTCTCAACCGGAGTGCGTTCATAGTCGGTGGAATTTACCTCGAGCTCCTGGAGCTGGTTGCGACACCCGGCAGCCGAAACCACCAGCACTACGGAAATAATATGACATACCGCCCTTATCCGCATTTCCGGCCTCCATATTTCCTCCCGGACCCGCCGCCCTCCGGAACAACCGCTTTCACCTCAATCACCGGCAGCTTCCACCGTGCTTGTCGGCAATAGTACGCGGCAATGCTTTTCCGAATGAAAACGCGTTGATCTGCAGGTTTCCGGCTCGCTCTCTTCTTCCACACCGCTCCATTTCAGCGACGACCGCTTCGCAGTCCACTGAAAAACCGGCGGAGAGATGAATTTATCCATCGTCCGCACGTTTATAAAGTTCCGCTTACTTTCCACCCACACGCTTTACACTGTCCGTCGATCGCATCAACTTCTTGCTGGTCTTATCAAAACTGCGTATTCCATTAGGAGTTGGCACCTTCAGAGAAGATGATTCGATCTGCAAAACCAGACTATCCGACGATTCAAACTGAATTTCGCCAACAGCACCAGCAGCAGAAAATAACCCCCCAGCCGCCGGAGCGATCCCGGCGACACCCGGTTAAAACGTTTACTACCACTGCGGTCGTCTATATTCATATAATTACCAGCGGCACGACCAACCGTCGTGTCCGGAGCCGGAAATATAAATCCTCCGGAACGACTACCCCGGTCCTCCCGGTCGCTGCTCTTCGGAAATAATCACCCCGTCGCCGCAGCAACCACTCGCCGACGACGAATAACCACGTCGGCAAAAAAAGTTATTCCGTGTTCCGCCATCATCGACATCTCCGTTCCCGGGGATCATCTTTTTCTGATCCGCCGCCCCCCCGGCAGCGCAACTCACATCAACACCCGGTAGCTGCCACCGTGTTCATCGGCAACAGTACGCAGCAACGGCGACTCATTCCCGATGGAAAAGGTATTGATCTGCAGACTTTCGGGCGCCTTCCTCAGTTCCTCAATCAGCATGGTCTCATCGCAGTCCGTCGGATAGCCGTCGGAGAGAAAAAATACCGCCGAAATCTTATCCTCTTCAATACGCGGCAACAGCTTCTGCCACGCCATCATCATACAGGTCGTTCCGGAGGCTTTCAACAAACCGACAAATATTTCCAGATTTTTCCGGGCGCTTTCGTCGGCGAAACGCAACATTCCGCTATTGGGAAACGATGTCACGCTGCTGTTAAAGGAGATCACCGCAAAATAACCCCCGCGACTTTTACCGAACTCATTAGATTTTTCCCCATTGCGCGCCGCCTCATCCACCGCTCGCCGCAACTCCTCACAAACCACCGCCAGCCGGCTCCGCCCCTCCGGAGTAAAAGAGGCCATGGAAGAGGAGGTGTCGATCAGAAACACCACCTTGCCCGAAGGCTTGACCGGAACCCCGAAGAAACCTCCGCCACCACCGCCGCTACCGGAACTGTTCACCAACGGAGCGAACAACTTGACCGTTTCCCCGTCCTCATCCTTTTCCGCCGCAGTTTCAACCGGAGCTTCGAGCGAAGCGGGATTGCCGGAGTTTTCCTCGGCGGCATTACCGGAAATCTCGGCTTCACCGTCCTCCACCCCGGTATCGGATTTCCCGGCGGTAAAACTCACGATATGACTGGAACCGCCTTCAGCGCCCTCGCCGGCGCCGCTGCCGCTGCCCGCTCCGGAACCGGCGCCGCTCCCCGTACCGCTGCCGGTTCCGCTGCCGGTTCCGCTGCCGGTTCCACTGCCGGTACTACTGCCGGTACTACCCGTAACCACCGGAAGCAACAGCCACGCGAGCAGTGCCAGCAGCAGAAAATAACCGCCAAGCCGACAGAGCGACCCCGGCGACACCCGGTTAATCCGTTTATTACCACTGCGGTCGTCAATATTCATAAGTCGCCTGATCCACATAGTAATAGATAAAGTTATCCACCTGGTCGGTCAGGGTAAAACCGTGCAATTTCTGCTCCTGTTTGAGAATTTCCCGCAAGCGGAAGAAGTTCTCCGCATCCTTGCCGGAAACAATGAAATAAGGCGCACAATTCTGGGAAATTCCATTCAGCAGCGCCCGGAAATTTCCGCTCAATACCTCTCCGGCAAAAATATCCACCCCCTGGTTGGGCAGCGGGAAACACTCCACCTGATTTCCCGTCTGCTGGTACCTTACCGCCGGATTCGGCTTATGAGTATCTTCATCCGGACCTACTTTCCAGACCTTGCCGTCGCTGACCACCAGATAATAGGGGAAAATCTGTTTGGCGGACAGGACAGCGAAATTCAACGTGTCAGGCTGCTCGGTCGTCATCTCCGTCTTGAGTCCGGTAATTTTCAGGGTGTTCTGTCGCAACGATTTCTCCGCCGCCGCGATCGCCTCGTCGAGGAGCTGCAGCTCTTTGCCGATCGCGGCGGCGTCCGCGGTCAACTTCGCCGCCTCCGAACGATTTCCATCCAACTGCCGTTCGCTCTCTTCAATCCGGGTGGTAATTTCCGCCAGTTCACTTTCAAGCGCAGCGGTTTCGGCAACAAGCCGGGCACGCGGATCATTCTCTCCGGCCCGTTCGAGACGTTCGAGCTGTTCGGCGAGCGCCGCCTCCGTCCCGTCCTCGAGCCGGGCCTGCAGTGCGGCGATTTCAGACCGCAGCTGACCGGCATCCGCCCCGGTTCGCTCCAGAGCATCCTCCGACTCCCGAACCATCGACAACATCACAATCAGCGAAATCGCAATGAACATCACCCCGCCGAAGGTGTTGCACATCGTGTCAAGCAACAATTCCAGACTCGATTCGGGATCCCGCCGACTGCTCATTTTTCCCCCCCGGCGACAGCTTCAGCTTCAAATATCGTACTGTCATCGTGCGGAAGCACCTCCCGTCCCCGTTCAAACCCCAGGTTGGACAACTTATACGACAACAATTCAACCTCGGCAAAAACCGCCGGTTTCGCCAGCAGCAGGAAGTAAACCCCATTCTTCGGCAACCCCCTGGCCCACTCCAGAAAACGTCCCGACGCAACCGAAAAATCCTCTCCCCCCGTGAGCTTGAACTCGTGCAGGTCATTCTCATCAAGCTGTCGCGCAATAATGCCTTCCGCACCACACTCCACCAGCACCGGCGTTCGTGTGGAAGTTCGTTCCATGGTATAGCGAACCACCCGCCGCCGGTCCCGCGCCTCAGCCTCCAGCTGAGCAATCTGATCGGAAGAGGAGGTAAGCTGACTCTGATTCTTCTCTTTGAGCTGCTGTTTGCGCTCCAGCTCCAATGTCAGCGTCTCAATCCGCTGCCGAAGCTGCTCAAGCGAACGACCCGACGCCCCCAGTGCATTTTCAACTTCCCGGAGCTTCGCCTCCAGCCGGGGCAGCTGGGCCAGCAGTTCATCCCGGCGCGCCAGCACGTCCGCCTCCGAAATATTCCGCAGCTCCTCCAGAC
>CAKUKT010000220.1 GCA_934663655.1 uncultured Victivallaceae bacterium | reverse complement strand
GGAGATCGTTTTGCCTCTCTCCCGGGCTTTGCCCAGCGCCGGCATGAGCATGGAGGCAAGAACGGCAATGATGGCAATGACGATCAATAGTTCGATAAGAGTGAATGGTTTTTTCATTTTGGTACATTCCTGATTAACGGGGCCAGAATTTCTGCTGATATTCATTGAGTTCCTGTTGATATTTCTCCAGTTTCCGCTTAAGCTGCGGAAATTTCCGCATATCTTTCGTCTCCAGCCACTCCAGTATGGCTTCTCCCTGTCGGCGGCAGAGCTCATCGTGGCGGGGAAAATAATATTCATGCAGGAAGTAGATGAAGTTCACCAGTCGGAAATTGCCCAGAAAGATGGGGTCATCCTTATCCTTCAGGCGTGCGACGAGGCTGAAATCATTTTTAACCGCTTCAGCGATTCCTTCCAGATCCGGGGTTCCGGCAAACACGATGGTACAGCTGTCGCCGAGGCGGTTGGCGGTATCGTGCGCATCGCTGACTCCGACGACAGGATAAAAGCGGCCTTCCCGAGCTTCGTCACGAAGTTTGGCCAAAGTGGTAAAAACGGTTCTGTTCTGCAAGCCATATCCTAATTCGATCGCATCAAAATTCCGACGTTTGAGCAATGCTTCGACATGAGCCGGTGGGGCATTAAATCTGTGGGCAGGACGATTGTAGGGATGTGAAAGAATGACTAGGCGGGCACCGAATTCGCGCGCTTTGTTATATAAAACTTCAGCGCAGGCGGTTGGATAAAGTTCAAATTTATTCAATCCCTGGTCTTCAAAAATTTTCCCGGCAGCCTTGACTTCCTGCTCAAACTCTTCGACATGTGCGTTGGACCAATCATTGACTCCCCGCGAATGTCCGATGGCAACGCTGTGCAGAACCGTTGGTTTCGAATGAAATTCTTCTCCCGGTAATAACAGGTAACTGCTCAGGGAAAATCGATCAAAATTTTTCAATAAGGTAACAGAAGGAGCAAGCTGATAATGGTCGGTCAGGGCCAAAAAATCGAGTCCGGCTTTTCTCCCATGGGCACCGACTGTTTCCGGATCGTATTTCCCATCGGATTCAGAGCTGTGAGAATGAAAGTCCCCCTTTAGCGGAAAACGTCTGAATAAATCGTCATCGACAGGATAGAATGCAGCCGTGAAAATGGTCGTTCCTTTAACCCCACGTTTTTTCTCAACAGGAGGAACGTACATGATCAGGGTACGTTGTATTTCATCTTTAACCGGGAGGCGCAATTTTATGGTTTGTCCTTCCATATGATACTTACATTTCTGCCATCCCCGTCCGGCACCTCCTTTTCCGCTACTAAGGCGTCGATCATTTCTGGCAACATAAAGTATAGCACGTGGCTCCGCTTTAACCGCAGCGTATTCTTCCGGAGTAAGTTCAATGGTGAAATCAGTTTCTCCAGCAGAAGTCCTGACGACACCCGGAAATACACTTGCTCCAAACGCTCCGGCACTCGTCAGCAGCACAAGTGAACATGCCGCAAATATGCGTGAACAAATTGACATTTTTTTACTCTCCTTCTTTGTTACTATCTTTTGAATCATAACATCAATAACAGGATGTTATGTACCTGACGCTCTCCTGCGTGATCAAATTTCTTGTTGTCGCTCGGATAGTTCACCACTCCCCGGCCTTTCCAGTACATGGTACTGGATCCTCCGCCATCGAGGTTCAACGCATCGGTGCAGCCGAGTGATTTCATTATTTCGGCGAGTTCGCGGAGGGTAACTCCGGCGCTTTTCTCATTCCTGCCGTCGACGACCACCAGCACCAGCATTCCCTGATCGTCGGTGCCCGCCGCGGTTCTTGGGTGACGATCCTGCTTGTCCGAAGCGGTTATCCGGCCATCTTTCAGCAGCAGATCGTTGCCGTGAACGACCGAGTCGTACTTATTCAAATCCAGTTCTGCAGGGGAAAGTATTTTCACTTCCTGTTGCGGAGTTATGGCCAGATAGCCGCGATTGGCCATTCCCCGGGTGGAATCATTGTAGATGACCCCGGCGGATTTCAGTACTCCAACGGGACGGGAGGCCGGCTCAAACGTGAAAAAACCTGCGTTGACGGCAGCTGCGGCATCGTGTTTCCGGGCGAGGGACGACACCGTCTCCCGCTGACCGTTTTCGCAGACACCTATTCCATATCGAATGTGATCATTGCCCCGGATGACCGACACCATCAGCGGCTTGCCGAAAAGTTCCTGGAAATAGTATTGCTCAAAGAGCAGATCTCCGGATCGTTGTTCAGCTGCTTCCAACCGCTGGTTCTCCCAGACGATGGCGGGATCTGCTCCGGAGGCGGTCCAGTTCCATGTGGCCGCCGTCAACATCATCATCAGCAGCAGTAATGAATGCGGAAATTTCATGTTCCTTCTCCTTTTTCGTTGAAGATCTTCCGGTTTTTCTCATAAATTAACCGGTCTTTGTTTGGCTTGTATTGGGTGATTGTTTAACAATGATTGATCTTGCCGACAGGAGATGAAGGGACTATTCGCAATTCCGTGGGCTGGGGCAGAAGATCAGAAAGTCGGGGAGGGAAAAGTTGCGGACTTTATGTAATTTCTCCCGGAATGTATGGAATTTTTTCCGAAAACTCTGGAAAAATACGGAATTTGTGCTATAGTTTATGAATTTGCCAGAGCGGAAATTCATCCGCAGAAAAGGAGTTCTTGCAAATGATTAACCGGATGATTTTGAACCAGACGTCCTATTTCGGTGCGGGCGCCGTCTCTTCCATCATCGACGAGATCAAAAAGCGCGGTTTCGGCAAAGCGCTGGTCGTCACCGACCAGGATCTCATCAAGTTTCACGTGGCCGACAAGGTGACTTCCCTGCTCGACAAGGCGGGGCTCGCCTATGAGATCTTCAGCGATGTAAAGGCGAATCCCTCGGTCAACGTCGTCAAGCAGGGGGTGGCCGCGTTCAAAGCGGCCGGAGCGGATTATCTGATTGCAATCGGCGGTGGTTCGCCGACCGACACCTCGAAAGCCATCGGCATCATCATCAACAATCCGGAGTTTGCCGACGTGGTTTCACTTGAAGGGTGCGCCGCGACCTCCAGACCGTGCGTGCCGATTATCGCGATTCCGACCACGGCCGGTACCGCCGCTGAGGTGACGATCAACTACGTCATCACCGACGAGGAGAAGAAGCGCAAATTCGTCTGCGTCGATCCGCACGACATTCCGGTCATCGCGGTGATCGATCCGGAAATGATGTCCTCGATGCCCAGAGGGCTGACCGCCGCGACCGGAATGGACGCGCTGACCCATGCGATCGAGGGATACATTACCAAAGCCGCCTGGGAATTGACCGATATGATGCACCTCAAGGCGATCGAAATCATTTCCCGTTCGCTGCGCGGCGCCGTGAACAACACTTCGGAGGGGCGCGACGGGATGGCGCTCGGGCAGTACATCGCCGGGATGGGATTCTCCAACGTCGGGCTCGGGATCGTCCATTCGATGGCGCATTCGCTCGGCGGGTTCTACAACACGCCGCACGGCATCGCCAATGCGGTACTGCTTCCCTACGTGATGGAGTACAACGCTCCGGCCACTGGTGAGAAATACCGTGAGATCGCGCGGGCAATGGGGGTTGAGAATATCGACGACATGAGTATTGAAGCGGCGCGCCAGGCGGCGGTTGCCGCGGTTCGCCAGCTCTCCATCGACGTCGGGATTCCGCAGCAGATGCGCGAACTTCCCTCCGTGAAGGAGGAAGATCTGCCCGCGCTGGCGGAGATGTCTTTCGCCGATGTCTGCACGGGAGGCAACCCGCGTGAAACAAGTGTGGCGGATATTCTCGGGATCTACCGCAACGCGTTTTGAGTGTGCGGAGCTTTAGTAAACTGCCGGCGGTCGGGGCGTGGGCTCCGGCCGCTTTTTTCGTCCGCTGAATTGAAGCTTGTCGGGAAATGGAGTTTCAAGGTTTTCCGGTTGTCTCGAACGAATAGAATATTTTGAGTTCGGGGAGCATGGTCACGGCGGGGAAAGTTCCACTTGAAATGCCTTACGGTCAGCAATGGCGGACTGAGCATTCCGGTGTACTTCTCGATCGGTTCACAGTACGACGCACGGCAGCCCCTTGCTCCGGAAAATCGCTTCCAGATTCCGGTAATTTACTTCCGGGAACTCTTCCGGGCGGAGGGGAAATTCCCGGCCGGTGGAACGGTACTTGGCCGGAGCCGTCGGATTGTACGGCAGAAGTTCCACCTGCAGCAGCTGTTCTGCACCCCGCACGAGTTCGGCACACGCGGTGAGATTCTCTTCGTCGGCATTGCAGGAGGGGATCACCGGAATCCGGACTACGAATGATTTGCCGGAGGCTTTCAACCATTCCAGATTGTACAGAATCTGCCGGTTGTCCTGCCCGGTCAGAACCCGGTGGCGTTCCGAATCGGCACACTTCAGATCCTGGTAGATCAGATCTGCTCTCCGAACCATTTCACGATAAACCGCTTCCGGAGCGAACCCGCTGGTTTCCACTGCCTGATGAACACCCCGCAGACGTTCGCTTAAAGCGAAAAGAAATTCCGGCTGCGCCAGCGGTTTCCCGCCGGAAAAGGTGATTCCGCCGCCGGAACGCGATCGACAAAATTAAGGATAATTAAAAATGAAATTTTCCGTAAATGTTTACACATAGACGAATTGCAATCAAAAAGCTTTACTGGCAATGAGGCATAAAAAAAGTTCGATATTGCTGCTGATGGTGACTGGCAACCTGAAAAAATTC
>CAKUKT010000219.1 GCA_934663655.1 uncultured Victivallaceae bacterium | reverse complement strand
CCATGTCGATGTAGTGGACACCAGCCGTAGCTACGGCTCCGGAGGAAGCTGGATAAACTTTCAATCAGCTGTTTCCGGCGCTGTCGTCGGGTGACCGGCAGCGCCCAGTTCCCGCCAGGCACTCGGGGAAACCCCGAACCGGCGCCGGAAAAACGCGCTGAAATAGGAACGCTCCCGGAAGCCGCACATCGCGGCGATCACCGTCGTGGAAAAACCGGTCGTCGCCAGCAGTTCTTTTGCCCGGTTGAGCCGATATTCGCTGATCGCCCGTCCGATGGTCATTCCGGTTTCGGAGCACATGATCCGGTTCAGCTGGTGAGACGAGAGCGCGGCATGAGCGGCGACGTCGGCAACCCGCAGATCCGGATCATGAAAACGGCTGGCGATATACCACTGGGCGTTGTTCACATAGTGGGGCTGGCTCTGGAGGTTGTCCGGCAGCCGTTCAAAAAATTCAATCATCGCGGCAAGTATGGTGTCACGGCGAAGCCGACGAAACGTCTCATCACCGATTCCTTCATAACCGCACATCACCTCGAACAACCTCAGCAGTCGCCCCGCCGTCCCGCAGTTCTCGGCATCGAACTTATTCCCGAACCCCCGCCGACAGTAGCTGCAGTTGAGTTCACCGGAATCAAGTTGAAAACAAACCACGCATCCGTTGCGTTCAATCTCCTCATGCTTCACTCGGGGGGGCGTAACCACCACCCGCGTCGGCAATGCGAACGGATCATCGGAACTGCCGGGATGGAACATCATCTCCCAGAAACGGTGCTCGTGAAGCATCCTGCCGCTCGTCACCGGTTCGATACGGAAGTGCAGCTCGGCGTCGGACTGCCGTCTCACCTTATCCAAATAATTGGCTACCAGCAATTTGCCGTCGTCGGCAGAAATAATTTGATATGCCATATTACCAAAATGTCCCTAAAGTATACAAATGTTTATACATTTAATATACGCCGCGATCATTGCAAAATCAATTCCACGCGTTCATAATATAGCGGTAACGACAGACAAGCCGTTTTACGGCAAACAATTCAACCGTCACCAAACAGGTACAGGAGGAAAAATGAAACATTTCAATTGCCACTGCGGTCTCGGTAGACGCGTCCGGGGATTCACTTTGATCGAACTGCTCGTCGTAATCGCGATCATCGCGATTCTCGCCGCGATGCTGATGCCGGCGCTCTCCAAAGCCCGCGAAGCCGCTAAAACCAGCAATTGCATCTCCAATCTCAAATCCTGTCAGTCGGTACTGGCGTTTTACGCCGACGACAGCCGGGGATTGATGAAAATTTATGATCCGGTGCTCTACTCATGGGCGGGTTCGATGTACGACGCCGGCTACATGGGGAAACGCGACAAGATCACGATGTGCCCCACCCTGCCGGTCGCCACTCCGTTCGAGAACGACAACGAAAACAAATACATTCAAAAGGTTTACGGAGCCTTCTGCGGCGACGGCTACGGTCAGTCGCCCTATCGCGGCAGTAGATACCTTAAGACCACCACCGGGCGCTTTCTGGTTTCCAAACAGGTGACCGACGCCGCCGGGCTGCCGGTGCTGGCGGACAGTTACTACAATCTCACGAAAAAACCCGTTTACATCATCATGCGCAATGTTATCGGTTTGAACATTCATGCCCGTCACAGTGACCGCACCGCCTTCTCATTTCTCGACGGCCATGTCGAAACCCTCGCTCCAGTGGCAGTGCTGCAGATGCTGCGGAGATCTCCGGACTGCAGCCATCAGGGCGACGGCAGCGCGGATACAACGCCGTGTCAGAACATCTATGTCTACGATTCAGCCGGTAACAACATTTTGATCTGAGTTCCGGGATGCCGGAAAATATGAACTGAACATGGAATATCATAAAGGAATATCATAAATGACCTCCAGAATTTCACTTCACACCGCAGCGACGACACTGGCGGTGTTTGCCGTGATTCCTTTTGCCGGCAACGCCGAAGGAATTGTCCAGAACGAGGACAACACCCACTTTTTCGTAATCGCCGAACCCGGCGTCGGCCGCCGGGAACTTACCGATCACATCGACCGTTACCTTGTGCCGGGGCACCAGATAACCGAGTTCTTCCTGAATCCGGGAAGCTGGATGTTCAGTTTCGAGGGGAAATACTGCCAGGCGGCCTGGAAAAACATGACCTTCGAGGAAGACGGAACGGTGATTTTCAACGGCAAACCGCTGGAAGCGGGGCTGGCCAAACGCTACCGGGTGATGAAACAACTCCACGACGACGGAATCAACCCCTACCAGGTGTGGATCGAACATCTGAGAAAACGGGACGTCTCTCCGTGGATCAGCCAGCGGATGAACGACATTCATGATCCGTTCACTCCCGGCTCTACGGCTCATTCCGACTTCTGGCTTGCCCACCCCGAATGGCGGATGGATCCCTGGCCGAACTTCGACAACTGGCAGGCGGCGGGGCTGGATTACGGTATTCCGGAAGTGAGGGAACATGCGTTCGCGCAGATCAACGAACTCATTGAAACCTTCGACGCCGACGGTTTTGAACTGGATTTCCAGCGTTTCGGGCAGGTGTTCCGACACGGCGAAGAGATCCGGAACCAGCCGATCATGACCGAATTCATCCGCCGGGTGCGGCGGCGCCTCGACGAAAAAGCCGCCGCCCAGAAACGCGACCGCATCAAGCTCGCCATCCGCGTCGCCGTCGATCCGCGCGATGTCTACCGGCTCGGTTTCGACATCGAAACCATCGTCCGCGAAGGTTTGATCGACATGTTGATCGCCGCGCCGATCTTCCACTCCTCCCCGCACGATGTGCCGGTCGCCGAATGGAAACGCCTGCTCGGCGATAAGGTGCTCTTCGCCGTCGGCATCGAATCCCAGAAGCGTTCCCACTGGAACTTCGTCCAGTCCGGCTACGGCGACCCGGGAGATGTGACGCGCGGTCTGGCGGCGGCCTTTCTGGCGCAGGGAGCCGATCGGATCTATCTTTTCAACCACTTCTGGTACCCCCGCGACGTGATGACCACCGCGGGCAGACTGGAGACGGCGACCGCGACGACGCGACGTCACCCGGTTCTTTACAATGACTACCGGGCGGAGGGAAACTCCATTCCGCCGCAGCTGCCGCAAAAGGTGCTGTTTCAGCGGGCGCGTCCCTACCGGATCAACATCGGTCCGCTGCCGAAGGAGAACGAAGCCGCCCTGGTCGTGCTCGCCTTCAAGGACGGCAATATTCCTGCGGGCGACTTCGCCGACATCTACGTAAACAGCCGCAAACTTGAAAAGCGGGCGCCCGCACCGAAGCTCTTTTTCAAACCGGAACTCAACGCCGCCACCGCGGCCTTCGTCATCCCCGCCGGATACCTCAATCCGGGGGAAAACCTGGTCGAAGTGTTCGGTTTGTCGCCGAAACCATTTCAGCTCGACTGGATCGAAATCGCCATTGTCGACAAGGCTTACGGCGCCCCCACGCCACTGACCAGTGAACTTGATCAAACGCTCGGGGAAGTGGATAAATGGCTGGTGGAATACAACGCGGCCAACGGCATGCTGCCCGGTTCGCTCTGGAACCCCGGCGGCGGAAACCGTTCGCTCGTCACCGTCGACGGAGCGCCGGCGCTGCGTTTCGACAACCGCGGCGACGGCACCGCCGCGATCGCCTCCCTGCGGAAAGACGCGGTTCCGGAAATTTTTTCCGCCGGAAAAATCGCCGTGGAGATGACCCTCTCCCTGCCAGCTGAAGGAGAAAAGGAAAAAGCACCGTGGAATCTCTACTTCGCTTTCGCCGGAGAAGGCGGTGAACCGGCCGCCTTCTCATTTGTGATGAACCGCTCCAGATGCAGCGGTTCATTCGGGGAGTTCGCGTTTCCGGCGCTGCCGACGGATAAATTCTTCACCATCCGGATGGTTGTCGACAATAAAAGCCGGAAGCTGACACTGCAGATCGGCGACAACGACGCGGTCGAATACACCGATCTCAATGCCGCAATTGCCCCCGGACAATTCGCTCTCGGCGACGGCGGCAATTCCGTCGGACGGATCTTCGATCTCAAATCATTGCGAGTCGGAATAATCAGGTGAAGCACTTGCGGGAGGGGGAGGGAAATCTTTTCCCCCGTTTTCCCCTCCCGCCACCGAACACCGGAAGTTGTTTCAAACGCGTTCCGGCGACGAAGTTCACGCCGGCCGCACCTGCGCCCCCTCGACGCCCTCCAGCCAGTCACCATGCGCTTCCATCGCGCATTCGATCTCCCGGCGGGCTTCGGGGGTGAGCAGTTTTTCCTCCGGTTCGATCAGGGTTTTTTCGGAAGCGATCACGCCGAGCACCTTGAGCGCATATTTTTCCCCGCACCAGACGCGGTCGAGCCGGCGCCCGTACACCGCGTGGAACACCTTCAACAACCGGTACTGGATCTGCCGCATGGTCGCGACATCTCCCGCATCCGCCGCCGCCGCCAGCGCCACCATCGGCCGGGAACACAACGCCCCGCCGCCGGCCAGAATACCTTCACAGCCGAGCAGCAGTGCTTCATCCATCGCCCACTCATTGCCCTCCAGAATCGGAAAATCGGGATCCGGACGGGCGGCGAGCAGCTCCTTGCGCAGCATCATGTCGCTCGATGAGTTTTTGATGCCGGCAAACCGCGGATGCGCAGCCAGCCGCCGGAACTCCTCAACACCGAAACGCACTCCGTTCACTCCCGGATGGTGGTAGTAATAGACCGGCCGGTCGGCACGGTCGAGCACCGTGAAGATGAACTCCAGCGGATCCAGCCTGGAGG
>CAKUKT010000218.1 GCA_934663655.1 uncultured Victivallaceae bacterium | reverse complement strand
GGTCGGAACGAATCTTTTTGGCATGCGCGGGACAGACCCGGACACATTCGCCACAGGCAACGCATGCGTCGGGAATCACCGACGCTTTGCCGTTGTCGATCCGGATCGCTTTGCAGTGACAGTGACGCACGCACTTGTAGCAGTCCTGACACTCGTTCTCAGTGGTGAAAACCGGAGGTGTGATCATTTTCCCGCCTCCGGAAAGAGCTGATTGAGAATATCGGTCATCACTCCCGGATCGACATGACGGTGGATCTTGCCGTCCACCACCACGATCGGACCGTCGGCGCAGTTGTCGGTGCATAAACCACCGGCCAGATCGATGTCAACATCATCCTGAAGGTTGTGATCGCGGAGAAACTTCTCCGCCACTTCGACGTTGCGGGTGTTGCCCCGCGAAAAACAGGAACTGCCGATGCAGATCGTCACTTTGGGTTTGCCCATGTCCGCATTTCCTCCCGGTGCGCGTCACCAGGGGGGAACGGTGTCGGCATCCCTTCCACCCGGCGCCGCGGGAACTGATAGTCTGTCCGGAAAATTCCGGTCAATAAATATACCTTACCAACTCTTTTTTTGCAACCGACCGGAAGTTCCCTTCCGGTTTTTCCGCCGCGGTTGGCGTTTACAACGCCAGTCCGGTCGAAGGATCGCGACGCATCACAATATTCATGCATTCGACCGCCGCGCCGGAAGCGCCCTTCCCGAGGTTATCGTAACAGGCGATCAACAGGATCCGGTCGTCGTTGCCTTCGACCGTGATCCGCATCGCGTCACTGCCGGAAAGCGCATTGGCGGCAATCATGCCGTCTTCGGCACAATTTTCCGCGAAGCGGACGATCGGTCCGGTATAGAGATTTCTGTAGAGTTCGCAGATCGTCTCCCGGGTCGCACCGCCGGAGAGCTGACGCTGCGACAGCGGTACCGTAACCATCATCCCGCTGTAGAAATCGGCGACGATCGGACAGAAGACCGGCGCTTCGGAAATTCCCGAGATCTTGACCATTTCCCGCAGGTGTTTGTGCTGCTGGCCGAGCGCGTACTGGCTGGGGGAGCCGCACCGGACCGGGCGGTTTTCCGATTCATATTCGGCGATCATCTTCTTGCCGCCGCCGCTGTAGCCGGTCACGGAATGGCACGAGAGCGGCAGGTCGGGGGCGATGATCCCGGATGCGACCAGCGGACGTACCAGCGCGATGAAACCGCTGGCGTGGCAGCCGGGAACGGCGATGCGCCGGGAATTTTCCACCGCAGTGAAACGTTCCGGCGACAATTCCGGGAAACCGTAGGCCCAGTCATCCAGCGTCCGGTGAGCGGTCGAAGTATCCAGCACCACCACCCGGGGGTTGTCGATCATGGCGACCGCTTCGCGTGCGGCGTCGTCGGGCAGACAGAGAAAGGCGATGTCACAGCCGTTGAGCATCTCCCGCCGCTTTTCGGGGACCTTGCGATCTTCATCCGAAAGGGTGAGCAGTTCAATGTCGTCGCGCTGAAGCAGGCGATCGTAGATTCTCAGCCCGGTGGTACCGGCCTTTCCGTCGATAAAAACTCTGGTTTTCATGATTTTCCTTTACCCGGATTTTCCGGGAGTGGGTTAGTTTCAAACGGTTTCGGGGATAAGATAGTGCGGGAAACTCAAAAATCAAGTTCTCAGAGTGGTTCCGCAGGGGGATATTCCGGGGAAGAGCCTGCCGGAAGCATCCGTTGCCGGCAGGTTTACAGGCGGGGATCGAGTGCGTCGCGCAGCGCGTCGCCGAGTACGTTGAGCGCCAGAACAAAGAAGAACATCATCCCGGTGGCGGCCGTGATCTCCCACCAGATGCCGCGCCAGAGCCGTTCCTGACCGTCGGAGATCATCACCCCCCAGCTGGGAGCGCTCTGAACTCCGAAGCCGAGATAACTGACAATCACCTCCAGCATGACCGCTCCGGCGAAACTCAGCGTAAAATAGATGATCACCAGATGGAAAACATTGGGCAGAATGTGACGGACGATGATTCTGCCGGAAGTGACCCCCGCCACCTTCGCGGCGGAGACGTAGGAAAGATTACGGATTTTCATGGTTTCCGCCCGTACCGCCCGGCAGAGGGTGACCCAGCCGGTGAGGCCGATCGCGATATATACTGCGAGCATGCCGGGTTCGGCGCCGAGAACAGTGCCGATGGCGCCGACCACTCCGGCGAGCGCCGGGGAGAGATGTTCACGCGACACCAGCAGCGCGAAAGCGAGGATGAAGAGCAAAGTCGGCATGGAGGCGAAAGTACTGTAGAGCCATACCACCAGATCATCGAAGCGGCCGCCGCGGTAACCGGCGATTGCTCCGAGGGTGGTGCCGATGATTGCGGCGATGAGTCCGGCGATCAGTCCCACTTTGGCGGCGGTAGCGGTTCCGGCCATCGCGCGGAGCAGCACACTGCGCCCCTGATAGTCGGTGCCCAGCCACCATTCCCGGGAAGGAGGCTGGTAGCACGCCGAGTCGTTGATCACATCCCAGGGCGGCGTTACGTCATGTATCCGGTAATTGAGTGAACATATTTCCACCCCGATTGCGATTGCGATAAAGAACATCACCACGGCGAATGCGGCGAGTCCCCAGGGATTGGCGCGAAGTTTACGCCAGGCGGTCCGGGCGGGAGTCATGCGTTCCTCCGCTGGTGGTGACGTTTCAGCGCAACCTGCAGCAGAGCGATATCCGACGGGGTCACTCCGTCGATTCTGCCGGCCATGCCGAGGGTGGCCGGCCGGATGCGGAGCAGTTTCTGGCGCGACTCTCCGCTCAACCCCGGCAGCGAGGCGTAATCGAAATCTTCCGGAATCGTATTCTCTTCGAGAGTGCGCATCCGTTCGATGACAATGGTTTCACGCTTCAGATACCCTTCGTAGCGGGCGGTTATGGCCAGTTCGCGCCGCACCCGGCGGCCGAGCGGAGTTGGCGGGAGTTCGAGCATTTCCTCCGGAAAGGGGGGCGGAGCATCGGGGGTTTCGGAGTTTCCGGTGCTCTGGAGCAGCGACCAGAGGGTTTTGCCGGCGAAGCGACGGGTGGCGGCGAGCGCGCAGACGCGTTCAAATTCAGCTTTGTAATTGAGGAACTCCCGGTATTTATTCTCCGGCAGCGAACCGATTTCATGGGCAAATGTGCTCAGACGCAGATCGGCGTTGTCCTGACGCAGCGACAGACGGTATTCCGCACGGCTGGTGAAGAGGCGGTAGGGTTCGACGATCTCCTTGGTGGCAAGGTCATCGAGCATCACTCCGATATAGCTTTGACTGCGCTCGAAGGCAACCGGTTCCCGTCCGGCGGCGATCCGGGCGGCGTTGATGCCGGCGGCCAGACCCTGCCCGGCGGCCTCCTCGTAACCGCTGGTACCGTTGATCTGACCGGCGGTGAAGAGATTGCCGTAGCGCTTGTTGCGCAGTTCCCGGGTCATCTGGTCGGGAAGAATGAAATCATATTCGATCGCATAGGCGTAGCGGGTAATCTGCGCCTTTTCGAGGCCGGGGAGTGAATGCACCAGTTGCTTCTGCACCTGAATCGGCAGGCTGGTGGAGAAGCCGTTGATGTAATATTCGTCGGTTTCCGCGCCTTCGGGTTCGAGAAAGAGCAGGTGGTGGGGGTGGTGCGGAAAACGCACGATCTTGTCCTCGAACGACGGACAGTAACGCGTGCCGATGCCTTTGATGACCCCCTGATACATCGGAGAGAGCTGGAGATTGGCCCGGACGATTTCGGCGGTTTCGTCGGTCGAGTGGGTCATCCGGCAGTCGAGGTGGCGGCGGGTGGCCTGCGGCAGTTCCGGCCGGGTGTCGCGGCTCCAGAAACTGAACTCCTCCTCCTCGGGTTCGGACAACTGGCGTTCGAGTCGGGAGAAATCGATGCTCCGGGCCAGCACCCGCGGCGGGGTGCCGGTTTTAAGGCGGCCGAGCCGCAGACCGAGTTCGGAGGCGAGTGCGGTGGAGAGTTCGTTGGAGGGAAAATCCCCCGCCCGGCCGCCCGGCAGCGATTTCATGCCGAAGTGAAGTCTGCCGTTGAGAAAGGTGCCGGTAGTCAGGATCAGCGCGTCGCAGCCGATGAGTTCGCCGAGTGCGGTGCGGATGCCGGTGATCCGGTCTCCAGCGCACAGAAATCCGCACGCCTCGCCCTGCAGCAGTGAAACGCCGCTGCGTTCGAGGAACAGCTTCATCGCCCGGTGGTAGGTTGCCTTGTCGCACTGGGCGCGCGGCGACCAGACCGCGGGCCCCTTGGTGCGGTTGAGCAGACGGAACTGAATTGCGGCACATTCGGTGATTACTCCCTGAACTCCGCCCATCGCATCGATTTCGCGCACCACCTGTCCCTTGGCAATGCCGCCGACGGCGGGATTGCAGCTCATCTGGGCGATGTGATCGAGGTGGAGCGTCAGCAGGAGCACATTCGCTCCGAGCCGGGCGGCGGCGAGTGCGGCTTCGCACCCGGCGTGCCCGGCGCCGACGACGATGACATCATAATGGGAATCAGGCAGCAAGTCAGACCTCGCGTATTTCCGCTCCGGAAACCGGACATTCCGGCCAGGAGGCGATTTCCGGGGAGAGGCCGCGCGGCGTTGTTACGCGCAGGTCAAGACTGTCATCGCGGTTGCGTGTCCATTCCACGTGGATTTTTCCGGCCGGAGTCGGAATCGAACCGGCGGCGCGCCGGAACGGTCCGCACCAGGGTTTGACCTCGAAACGCCGGAAACCGGGAACGAGCGGTTTGACGCCGAGTACGAACGCCCCGTAAATATAGACGTGAATCGCGCTCCAGGCG
>CAKUKT010000217.1 GCA_934663655.1 uncultured Victivallaceae bacterium | reverse complement strand
ATCGAATAGTTCTCAATACCGCTGCAATATCCGAGTTCGTGCATCATCTCCAGATCATAGGTCACGCGCTGCTGAAGCCGCTGCGCCTCAACCAGCAGATTGCGGCGTTCAAAATCCGCGACCCGGAGCTTCATCTCCTCGCGGATTCCGCGTTCGGCGGCGATGATCCGCTCCTGCGGCAGCACGAACTGACGACACGGAAAAAGCGTGGCGGTATGCGGCTTGAGCACCACCTTGCCGGTGACGCTGTCGCGCCGTTCGAGCGATTCGACCTCGTCGCCGAAAAAACCCACCCGGACAAAATCATCCCGCTGCGGCTCAAATACATCCACCACATCCCCCCGTACCCGGAACTCGCCGCGCTCCGGTGCGGTGTCATTGCGATTGTACTGGATATCCACCAGCCGCCGCAGCAATTCGTCCCGACTGATAGTGTCGCCGATCGAAAGGCGCACACACATTTCCGTGAACTCCTCCGGCGCCCCGAGACTGTAGATGCAGGAGACGCTCGCGACCACAATCACATCCCGCCGTTCGACGAGACTGGTGGTGGTGGACAGGCGCAACCGTTCGATCTCGGCGTTGATCGATGCATCCTTGGCAATATAGGTGTCGGTCTGCGGGATATAGGATTCCGGCAGATAATAGTCGTAATAGGAGATAAAATATTCGACCGCGTTTTCCGGAAAGAAACTTTTGAACTCACTGTAAAGCTGGGCCGCCAGCGTTTTGTTGTGCGACAACACCAGCACCGGCTTGTCAACCTTTTCGATCGCCCCCGCCAGAGTGAAGGTCTTGCCGGAACCAGTAACCCCCAGCAGCGTCTGCGCCGGAGCTCCCGCCTCCAGACCACGGACCAGCGACGCGATCGCTTCCGGCTGGTCTCCCGCCGGCGGAAACGGTGCGTGCAATTTAAATAATGACATCTTCTCTCTTTCCTGAAATCGGAATAATGCGGCCGTCATCGTTGTGGAACGCCGACCCGCCGCCATCCGGATATCCCCCGGTGAAGGCCCTTCTCCCCGGAGGCTGACGGCAGCTCCGGCTGCGTCAGGCGCGGCACGGCTAATAAGATAATGCCTTTCCCGGGTTTGTCAAGACGATTTTTACTCCGGGAACTTGATATTTGCCGCCACCGCCGTTATATTATAAGTTAATATTCCCTTAGCCCAAATATAAACTCAAAGGAGAGAAAAAATGGCTGCTAAAGTTGATACCGAGAAATGCTGCGGTTGCGGAAGCTGTGTCGATGCCTGCCCGGTCGGCGCGATCGAGATGAAGGATGACAAGGCTTCCGTAAAGGCCGATTGCATCGAGTGCGGCGCCTGCGTCGGCGCGTGCCCGGTCGAAGCGATTTCGCTCTGATCAAGCAGTGCGAAAATATACGACTGATCTGGTCGTCGGCCGGAGTTTATCTCCGGCCGTTGTTTTTTTCCTGAAATTCTCATTTTCTCCGGCACGTCATGAATAAAACAGCGTCATTCCGCCTGCCGTTGCTCGCCCTGATCGGGGTGCTTTGCCTGTTTGTTCCGCCCTATCTCAACCGGGAACTCTGGTTCGATGAAGCGCTGACGGTGCTGAATTTCGCATTGATGGAATCCCCGGTCGAAATCTATCGCAACTACGTAATTCCCAACAATCAGATTCTCTACACCATCCTCCTTCATTACTGGATCAAACTTCAACCCGGATTCCTCCCCGCCGACTGGTGGCTGCGGCTCCCGTCGCTGCTGTGCGCCGCCGGTGTTCTTAGCTCGCTCTATCTCTTTTTCCGGGTTCAGATCGGCAGCCGGCCGCTGTTTCTCGCGCTGCTGGCGCTCGCGGTCTCTCCCCCGTTTCTGATTTACGCCACCGCGGTCCGGGCCTACATGCTCAGTCTGCTGCTGGTCGTATTCGCCCTGAAATTCGCTCTTGATTTCGCTGCCGCCGGAAGAAAACGCGCCTGGTGCTGGTATGCGCTTTTTTCTCTGCTGTCGCTCGGCTGCATTCCAAGCAATCTCGCCGCGCTGGCGGGCGTGGTGCTCTATGCTCTTCCGGACTGCGGAGGGAACTTTCTGCGGCGCGGCCGGTTCTGGATGCTGGCAGCGACGCCGCCGGCGGCCCTGGCGATCTTCTATCTGCCGATTCTCCGAAATTTCATCGGCGTCGCGAAACTCGGCGAAGGATGGAGCGACGGCATGGGAGTGCTTCAGGCGCTGTTATCGGCGGGAGCATATATTTTCGCGATGCTGCTGCTTCCGGCGGCCGGAACTTTTTTCGCGTTCGCCCGTCCCCATTTCAACTGGCTGCGTTCGAGTCGGGCGATGATCTGGCTGCTGCCGATCCCGGCCGCGCTGCTGCTCCCGACGGCGCCGTTCCCCCGGGTATTCATCCCGATGACGGGACTTTACACTCTGCTGATCGCCAGCGGCATCCGGGATTTTTCCGCACTGAACATCCGGAGGTTCCGACGCTGGTCACCAAGTTACTGGTTCGGTGGTCTGACGGTGCTCGTGCTGGTCTGGGGATTCATCGGGCAGCGGGAAGAACTGCGTGGCGCCTTTTCACGCCGCAACGGCGGCGCGGGCGGCGACGACTTCTTCTACGGCTATTACCTGCGTCCGGAGTTCCAGCCGTCGCGGACGGTCGCCGAACTGGCAGAACTCACCGCCGGACAACCGGCGCTGCCCCCTGTTTATTCCTCCCTGTCCGCCGACCCCTGGCCGCTGCTCTTTTACGCCGGGATCCGCGGTCTGGATCTTTCGCATCTGCGTTTCGACGGTCCCCGGGGGCCGGTTCCCGGTTTGGAAGACCGTTCGCTGGTGATCACACGTTCTGATGAATCCTCATCCGCGCTGGAGAACCGCTTCGGCGGCACGCTCACGCTGCTCGCCGAAACCCCATTTCACCGGATCTACCGCTTCCGGGTGCTGGCACGATGACCACCTCGCCGGTTATTGCAATCATGGGCCCCACCGCCTCCGGGAAAAGCGCGCTGGCGCTGGAACTGGCGCGCCGTTTCAACGGAGAGATAATTTCGGTGGACTCGATGCAGCTCTACCGGGGACTGGAAATCGGAACCGCGCAGCCGACTGCCGCCGAACGCGCCGAGATCCCCCATCACCTGGTGGGAATCTACGATTTTTCCGAACGAGCGGAGGTTTTCACCTTCTGCCGGCTCGCGGAGCAGGCGATTGCCGGAGCGCGCGCCCGCGGCCGACTGCCGATTCTCGTCGGCGGCACCGGATTTTATTTCAAGGCGCTGCTTTACGGACTGGACGATCTGCCGGCCGATCCGGCGCTGCGTCGTGAACTCAACGAAAAATATGATTCCGACGAAGCTGAACCGGCACTTCACGAATTGATGAAACAAACCGATCCGGAAGCCCTGGCCCGCTGGCATACGTGCCGTCGCCGCCTGATCCGCGCCCTTGAAGTGAAACTGCTCTGCGGCCGTTCGCTGCTGGAACTCCAACAGGGTTCCGCCTCCCGGCGCCGGCGTGACGACGTCCGGATGTTCACGCTCATGCCCGAGGCCGACGAATTAAAACAGAAAATCAACCGCCGTACCGGAGAGATGCTCGCCGCCGGCTGGATTGAGGAAGCCCGGACGGCAATCGCCGCCGGACTGCTGGACTCCCCGACCGCTTATCAGGCGCTCGGGTACCGGCTGATCGGCGAAATGCTTGCCGGTCGCCTTCCCGTCGCCGAACTCCCCGGACGCATTGCGGTTGCGACCTGGCAATATGCGCGTCGTCAGCGCACCTGGTTCCGTCACCAGCACCCGGAAGCACTTCAACTCACCGGCGCGGACATTTCCCTCCCCCGCGCCCTTGAAAAAATCTCCAACCCGGCTTATATTATTGAAATGCAACAGTAGACGCATCACGGCGGCGCTGGTGTTATTATTGACATCCGTCAATAACGGTTTCGCTGGTTTCGTGGAATTCGGTCGTTATCAGTTTCCGGGGGCTGCGAGGTTCGATGAACGGCGGCGTTTCCGGGGCAAACAGGTCCGGAGAGTTTCCCAGTACATCTGAACTACTGAACGCAGTACATCCGAACTGCTGGACGAAAGGAGATCTTCCGCAGTCAGAGTCCGGGGAGCTGATACCGGGATTCCGCGATTTTTGAAGCCGGGCGACACTTTCTGGCCGTCAGAATGGGACACCCCGCCGGGATGCTTCTGCACAACCACCCAATGAAAGGGGAATACCATTATGGCTGAGGAAAAAATCGTATTTCAGCTTGACGACACCAAATCGATGGAGATCTCCACCGGCAAGATGGCCAATCTGGCCAACGGCAGCTGCCTGGTGCGGCTCGGTGACACCGTCGTGCTGGCGGCAGCCTGCTCCGGCGCCCCGCGCGAGGGCGCGGACTTCTTCCCGCTCCAGGTCGACTACCGGGAAAAATACAGCGCCGCCGGCAAATTTCCCGGCGGATACATCAAACGCGAGGGCCGTCCCTCCACCAAGGAAATTCTGACCTGCCGGGTGATTGACCGGCCGATCCGTCCGCTCTTTCCGAAGGGTTTCTTCGATGAAGTTCAGGTGCAGTGCATTTTGCTGAGCGCCGACGGCGTCAATGAAGCGGATGTGCTGGCGATGGTCGGCGCCTCCGCCAGTCTGATGCTTTCCGATCTTCCCTTCGACGGTCCGATCGGCGCGGTGCGCGTCGGCAAGATCGACGGCAAATATGTGATCAACCCGACCCGCGAAGAGATGAAATCGAGCAAACTCGACCTGATTTACGCCGGCCGTCCCGACCAGGTCATCATGATCGAAGGCGAAGCGGATTTCGTCTCCGAAGCGCAGATGAAAGAGG
>CAKUKT010000216.1 GCA_934663655.1 uncultured Victivallaceae bacterium | reverse complement strand
GCGCCGCGGCTTCAACCACCTCCAGCACCGCCGCCTCCCCTTCCCCGCGAATGCCGTACTCGGCGCCGCAGAGTTCGAGAATCCGTTCCGGATAAAGCGAAAACCCCGGACCGCCGATGAACATCGGCACACCGGAAAGCCTCTTCAGCGTCCGGATCACCCCCAGCGCCTCTCCGAGCAGCCGGTCGTCCACGGAACGGCTGTCGATATTGTCAAGATTGCGCAGACTCACTCCGATCAGTTCCGGGCGGAAATCGGCAATCTCTTCCGCCACCCGGTCGGCGTAGTTTTCCGCACCGCAGCTCAGGGGATCGAACTGCCGCACTTCGTGGCCGGCAGCTTTCAACACCGCCGCCACCACGCTCATCCCGAGCGGATAAACCGCGTAGGGATCAGTGCAGAAATTCGTCGCCGACAGCAATATTCTCACTTGCCGCCCTCCGCGTCAACTCCCCAGCTTCGCCGGGTCGGCCGGATCTCGCGGTAGCTGCCGTCGCCGCGTTCGCGCTTCATCACCTCGAGGTAGAGCTTGGCCATCCGGAACTCCTTGCTGACATCCTTGTAAAAGGTGTTCCAGGCATATTCGTAGGCCCACTTAAGTTCGTCCACGCTCATTTTCGCCGGACGGAACACCACCTCCCCCGCAGTATACCGGATCCAGTCGTTGTGAAGAATCCGTCCCTCCCGTTCCAGATCGGCCCGGATCGCCGTATGCGGGAACGGCGTCAACACCGTAAATTCCGCCAGATCAAGATCGATCTCCAGCAGAAAATCCACCAGCCGCCGGATATCGTCAAGACTCTGGTCGTCGGTACCCAGAATAATCGTCCCCTCCACCGCAATTCCGTGATCCTTGTAACGGCGCACCCGTTCCCGAATGTAGTCGGAGGTGTCGAAAATCGCCTGATAGACATACCACGCCCCCGCTTCCGCCGCCAGACGCAGAATCTCCGGATCATCCTTGATCGGATGGGATACCCATTTCTTTTTGAGTGGTGCAATTTCCCGGAACAGCGTCTTCTCCCATTCGTCATCCTGGGCCAGCGAGTTGTCAACAATGAAGAGCCGGTTGTTGTCGATCCCTGCCATCTCTTCCACCACCGCGTCGATCGGCCGCCGCCGGAAACGCCGCCCGCCGAGAAACGGCGTACAGCAGGGAAAGCAGTTGAAACGACAGCCGCGCGAAGCATGAATCAGATCGACCATCTGAATACCCCGGAAATTGTACAACTCATGCTTGAGAATATCCCGACGGGCCGGTCCAATCAACGCGGTATCAGGAAAATCATTGAGGAAATTGTACACCGGCTTTAACTTCCCGGCGGCGAAATCAGCCAGTACGCCCTCCATCCGCCCCTCCGCTTCTCCGAGGAAAATTGAATCGGCATGCGGCGCGGCCTCTTCCGAGTGCAGCATGATCGCAATCCCGCCCATCAGCACGGTTTTGCCGTCGGCGCGAAAACGATCGGCCAGTTCGAAGGCCCGCGGCGTCTGACAGGTGAGCATGCATGAAATCGCCACCAGGTCACACTCACTTGCAAAATTGATCTCCTCGACATTTTCGTCGTAAAATTCCACCTCTACATCTTCGGGAAGCGCGGCGGCGAAAACCGTCGGCCCAACCGGCGGCAGATTGAAAACCGGCTGGTTCGGCAGCTTCGGCCACCGGGGATAAATCAGTTTAAGTTTCATCACAAAACCTCCGTGTCAAGCAATGTATACAGCTCATCAGCCCCGGGATATTCATTTCCGGACTCCGGCGTTATGACCGCGGCCGCACCGCGCGTCGGAGCGAGTTCCAGAACCAGTGCCGAACCCACCCCCGGCCGGGAAAACAACCGCGTCAACCCCGCGAACAGCTGAGGGGATCCCTCCCCGGAAAACCCGCTCCCACCGGGACCGTGCGCCCCGAGCAGAATCGCCGCTTCGCAGATCGCCGTCGATTCCAGGGTTCCGACAAAGAGAGCTCCGCGGCCAAGTTCCCGGCCGTTGGCAACGTAATCGCGCCAGTAGGCGGAGAGTTCCGGAGCAATTCCGGCGCCGCCCCAGCCGATTATCGCCGCCGTCTCCGGTTTCCACTCCGTACCGGCATCGAACGCCGCCGCCGCCGCCAGCACCATCGCCAGCCGGGACGGCGCGCCGCCGCGCCGGAAATCCTCCCAATCGCCATCCGACATCACACCGGCCGCCATCAGGGCGGCACGTATTCCGGGAAAATCGTCGCCGGCAAAACAACGGCCCGATTTCCGGCAGCACAACCGGCCGGCGTCAAAAGTCGCTCCGCCGATGATTTTCATTGGTCACCTCCGTCACACCGCACGACCAGCGCCGAATTCAGTCCGCCGAAACCGGCGTTGAGCGACAACACTACCCCCGCTCCAATCGGTCGGGAGAGCCGGGAGACAAAATCCGCCGCCCCCGGAGCCGGATCGAGCAGCCCCGCTTGCGGCGGCCAGACCCCACGCCGGGCAAGTTCCAGGGCGGCGACCGCCTGAAGAACTCCGGTGGCGCCCAGCGTGTGCCCGATATTGGCCTTGAGCGAAAACAACGGCGGTACGGAAAACCCGGAAAACAGTTCGGCAAGCGCATTGAGTTCCGCTTCGTCATTGTAACGCGTTCCGGTACCGTGCCCGACCACGCCGGCGACTTCGCCGGGAGAAACCCCGGCGCTCTCCAGCGCTTCACGCATTGCCGCCGCCAGCTGCCGCCCGCGAAGATCCGGAGCGGTGATGTGCGCGGCATCACAACTCTCACCCCAGCCGACCACCCGGCCGACGGGGCGTCGGGCCGCCTCGGCACATGTAAGCAGCACCGCCCCGGCCCCTTCCCCGAGGATCAATCCGTCACGCCCGGCATCATAGGGGCGGGCGATCCCGGAAGATACCGCCCCGAGGGAAACAAAACCGCTGTGAACAAATTCACTTAACATATCCACTCCGACCGCCAGCACCTGTCCGGCACGCCCGGAAATAATCAGTTCCGCCGCCGCCGCCACCACCGAGGAACCGGAGGCACAGGCGGCGCTGATCAACAATCCACGACCGGTTCCGAAAAATTTTCCGGCATCCGCCAACAGCTCCCGGGAAGTGTCGATCTCTCCGTCCCCGCCGTTCTCGATCCGGTCGATTTCGCCGACGGTGGTGCCGAGCACCAGCCACGTATCTCCGGAAATCTCCGGCAACTGTGGCCGCAGCAGTTCCAGCAACCGCACCGCCCGCGAAACCGCCGGCTTTTGCTCCGGGTTGTCCGCCGACGTGACCACGCCAAGTTCCAGCCCCCGGGAATCAAAGTGACCGGGACGGGAAAAGCCCCGCCGCCCCGCCAGCAATCCCGAAACCAGCTGGTCAACCCCGATCCCCAGCGACGTCACCGCCGCCATCGCCGTTACCGCCGCCCCGTTATTCATGGAACTCTCCACGCTTCCAGCGCTCCCGGCATTCGTCGAGCAACGCCGGTGACAGCAGCGCCGGAGTATGGCCGTCGAGCGAAAAAAACATCTGTACAGTATAACCGGACGCGGCAATCTCCCCGGAACTCTTTTCGATCTGATATTCGACATTCAGCCGCGCGCCGTCGTGCCATACCAGCGAAGCGGTGACAAAAAATTCCTCATCCAGCAGCAACGGTTCAAAATAGTCGACATGGCACTGCACCACCGGCGCCCCGTAACCGTGACGACGATAATGTTCGTAGGTCAACCCGAGTTTGCGCATAAGTTCGGTGTGGGCATCTTCGAAAAAACGCGGATACCCGCCATGCCAGGCGATCGCCAGCGCATCCACCTCACTGAAACGCAACCGACGCGCCACCCGCACCGAAACCGGCGGAGGAGCATCCGGAGGCGCGGTAAAATAGTTCTTTCTGCGTCTCATTCGACCAGCTCCAGTTGAATTTTGCACACCTTATCGCCCGACGGAGTCGCCGCCGACACCGCAACAATCCATGCGCGATCTCCTTCCCGACGCGTTCCGGCATTGAAAATCACCGCCTCTCCCGGCTGGACCGGACGGAAAAATTTCGCCTGCCGCACCCCGGTCAGGCGCACCGGACCGTCAAACTGCGCCGCCGCCGTGATCTCGGCGGCGCGAATCAACACCACGCCGGGGAGAATGGGACGTCCGGGGAAATGGCCCTCAAAACCGGTAAACCCGGGGTCAAATTCAAATCTCGTTCCCTCAGAGCTGTCTCGCATCCGCCGTCGGATTTCCGAACTCATCAGTGATTCACTCATTCTCCTCTTTCCCGTATATCCGGGTCGCATTCAACACCGAATCGACCCCGCTGTGATTGCTCATTATTCTCACCCGGGCGGGAACCATCCGCCCCGAAGCATCCCGCTGGTACTCATCGTAGATGCAATGCTGATGCGTCCGCCAGAAACCACGGCTCCGTTTCTCCCGGAGTATCGGCGGAGTTCCCACGAAGCGATAACTGATCTTCTCTCCATCCCGGCCGCGGATCGAAAAACACAGTTCATCACCATCGTATTCATACTTCTCCGGCAGTTCCGGGGCATTGTCGCAGTACACCGCCGCCAGATCATCGTACAGCTGTTCCGGAAAATCGGAACGGTTCCGCGGAAACAGCGGCGATATCTCTTTTCCTTCCGGACCGATCGCGAACAACTTCGTCCCTGTCGGCATCATCGCCACCGTCTCCAGACCGGTACCGGGCGCAACCCGGTTGACCACGATCAACGGCAGCGTAAAAAACCAGTGATCGATCACCCAGTTGGACTGAACAGTGAAACGATCCGCCAGCGTCGAACGCCAGAGCGCGAGTCCAGCTTCAATTTCCGCGCGCGAAGGCGGTGGC
>CAKUKT010000215.1 GCA_934663655.1 uncultured Victivallaceae bacterium | reverse complement strand
GGATTCACTCTGATTGAACTGCTGGTGGTGATCGCGATCATCGCCATCCTCGCCGCCATGCTGATGCCCGCGCTCAGTCAGGCCCGCGAACGGGCCAAAAGTTCCAACTGTATTTCCAATCTCAAACAGTGCGCCCAGGCTCAGTTGCTTTACGCCGCCGATTTCAAAAACTACGTACCGGCGGTGCTCACCTGGGCGCCTTACTACTGGGGCGCGCTGCTTCGGGACAACAATTATGTTACTTTCAGCAAGGTGATCCTCTGTCCCTCTCTGCCGCTCAACGGTCAGCAGGCGGCGGCGAAGAACCTGCAGATTTCTTACGGCACCAATCAGTATTATCCGGGATACCGCGAACAGCCCGATCCCAATCTGCGGGTGATTGCAACTCAGAAAATTCGCCGACCGGCCACTTTTCTCTTCATGGGCGACACCTCCTTCGGACCGGACAAAACCCCGGAAAGCTACGCCCTCCAGCAGAATTATACCTGGGGCAACAACCCCACCAGCAAAGCCGAATACGCTCTTCACCTCCGCCACCGCGAAGCTGCCGGAACCGCTTTCTTTGACGGTCATGTGAATTTTTCCGATCTCGGCGGTCTGCGCGATATCCGCGAAGAACCGGATATGGCCTACTACTCCGTAGCGAAAATTTTCGGAGTTTACAACCAGAATTATTCGATTCTCACCCTCTGACCCAACCTCAACCAAAGGAACCAATGTGATGAAAAACCTTTTGTTGCTGGCAGCATTTTTGTTCACATCCGGAATCCTGACGGCCGCAGACAGTGCCGCCGATGTCCGCAAAAATCTTGAACGGATGCCGCGACCGTGGAAAGCTCCCGATTACACGCCCGCTTCTCCGGCCGAAGAGAATTACACCCAGCGGGCGAACACCTCCCGGCTGTTCAAAATCGACTGGCCGGTTTTCGAGGCAGCACTCAAACACTGGGCGGAGAAATATCCTCATGCCCGCCTTTCCGAACTCGGCAAGACCCACGAAGGAGATCCGATATACCGGATGACCGTTACCGATTTCTCCGTGCCTGAGGATCAGAAGTTCAATATCGTGATCACCACGAACCATTCCGGAGCGGAACGTTCCGGACTTCATGCGGCGATGGCGGCGCTGGAATATCTGCTCTCGCCGGAAGCTGCGAAGTACCGTTCCCGTTTCACCATTTCCGTCATCCCCTGCGCCAATCCCTACGGCTTTTTCCGCAGCGAAACCCCGCTGAACAGCCGCAAAATCGACCCCTATGCCGCCGGACGAGGCGCCCACTGGGACATCCAGGCCCTCACCCCGAAAAAACCTGAAGATACTCCGGAACTGATGGCCTTCATCAAACTTCTCGATGAAACCACCCCAGAACTGCTGCTCGACTGGCACGGCGTCGGCCGCCTTGTGCCCGGGGAAATAATGACCCAGTATGTCGGTTCGGCGGGAAGCAACCATGTCTTCAAGCCCTGGGCGGACGACCTCGTGAACGCCGCCGCAACCGGCGCCGGACGCGGAAACACCGCCGTTTTCCAGCTTGAACGGGAACTTCAACGTCTGGTTTCGGTCCGCGAACCGCGCGAAGCGTTTCCGTACAGTTTCCGGGACTCCGGAGACTACTTCTACAGCGACCTCTACCCCTATCTGAAATACCATACGCTGCCGATCATGTTCGAAATCGGCTACGAGGAGATGGCGGTCAATGCGCTGACCGGCCTGCTCGATTACGGAATGAATCCGCCGCCGGAACTCAATAATTCGCTGCCGGTGGACAACATAATCACCGACTGGAGCGGTTTCATGATCAGGAGTTACGGTTCGACCCCCGGCGAAAAGCGCCGCAGCCGGGTCGAACTGTGGAGCAAGGCGCCGGAGTTCCGCACCTATTCGCTCTATCCGTCAACCACTTACCACATCGGCAAAGTGATTACATTCGGCAAGGCCGGACTCGAACAACTGCTCGAAGGGAGAGATAATGCCTACAGTTTCAATCTCGTCCGGAGCGCGATCTTTGAAAACCGCACCAGCGACGCCGCTTTCGACTGGGAGGCGATCCGTCAGTTCATCCGCCTCGGTCCCGAAGTGAACCTCGCCTACTCGATGATGGAACTGCGCGAACCCGGCACCCCCTCTCCCATCGAACATGGGATCACTTTTGCCCAGGACATCCAGATCTCCCCGGCTCGTCAGGTGGAGATGCTCGACGTCCGAGTCAACGGTCAGCCGCTCCGGCAAGATTCCCGCGACGGCTGGGAATTGATCAAACACCCCGGCGGACACCGGCTCCTGATCCACGTGCCCCCGGAAAAGAGCAGTAAACTTGGTATGTTCATTCTCACCGCCGGTTACACCAGCGACGCCGAACTCAGCTGGGGATGGCAACCGGATCCGGAGATCGTCAAACTTGCGGCCTCGATTCCCGCCGGAGAACTTTTCGCGGAGAACTTCGACCGGATTTCCGGCGACAAACCGGACTATTTCAACGGCCGTTCCGCCTGGGGATACTTCCGTCCCGGAGAAGTTTCCATCGTTCCCGGTCGCGACGGCCAAAGCGCGCGCCTCGATTCCGGAGCGCTGATCGGCTGGGTTGCCGCAGAGAAAGCGCTGGCCCCCGACCGCGGCTGGAAACTTGCCTTTGATTTCCAGACCGGTCCGGACGGCGGCATGATCTGCGCCTTCGGAGCTCGCGGCAAAGCCCCCTCCTTTACGCTGGCCCTGGAGAACGGCAATGTCCGCCTGATTGAAAACCGGTCCGGCAAAACCCGGGTCATTTCCACCGGCATCACCGCCCTCCCCCGCGGCGAATGGATTCACGCAGAACTCGCCCATGACGCCACCACTGATACGCTGACCTTGAAACTGACCCTGCCGGACGGCAGCGTTGCCGATTTCTCCGGAACCGGCGGCGGCATCGCCGAGGGAATCAGCTTCATCAAATTCACCCCGGCGGCCGGGAGCAGTGGACAACCGGCTTTTCTGCTTGACAACATCAATATGGAAGGAAAATAATCGTTGGCTGCCACCATTTACGACATCGCCGCCAAAGCCGGGGTTTCCGCCTCGACCGTTTCCCGGGCGCTGCGCGGAGATCCCCGGATCGGCGAAAAAACCATGGCGCTGGTCAGGAAATATGCCGATGAACTGGAATATATCCCCAATGCCACCGCCAGATCACTGCTGGCCGGACAATCAAAATTATTCGGTCTGCTGCTGCCGTCGCTGATTCACCAGATCGAACTGGAACCGAGCATGAGTCTGAGCCGTCTGGCGCGTCAGGCCGGATTCGACCTGATGATCACGCTCTACCACCACCACGCCGACGCCTACGAACGGATGCTGGAACGACTGGCGATGCTGCGGGTCGATGGGATTTTCGTACTGCCGCCGGCCCGGGAAAATCATTCTCCGATGGTGGAAAGACTGGTTCGCCGCCATCTGCCGCTGGTTTTCATCGACCGTTCTCCCTGCGAAGCCGACGGCAGAACCACTACCGTGAGTTCCGACAATGAAACCGGCGCCCGCCGGATCGGAGAGGCGGCCGTGGCGGTCGGCGCGGATACGGTGATCACCTGCTTTGCGGATGTAAATTCAGTTCTTCACGCCCGCCGCCGGGGGATCGCCGATTTTCTGCGGCCGCTGCGGCCCGATTCCCGCAAGGTTTTTCTCGTCGGCGCCTATGATGCGCCGGTACTGGCGGAAGCGGCCCGGCTCCGCGAAAAAAATCCCGGACTCCGGTTCAGCGCGGGAGTGTTCGACGCGTGGAATTCGGATCTTTCCGGCTTCGAGGAGATCTTCGTGATGCCGCAGAACTTCTCCGGCATGACCGAAAGCGCGCTGGATATAATGCTCAAAATGCTCGCCGCTCCCCAGGCCGAATTTCCCCGGCACCTTCAGCTGCCGGCCATGGAACTTGTCCGGATAAAATAATCGACCATTGTCACAACCCATAAGAAAGGCCACCATGAACAGAATCATTCGAATTGTCAGCGTCATCACCACCGGCGCCGCCGTTGCGGCGGCGGCGGAGTCCGTTCCGGAGGTGATACTTCACCAGGGTTTCGAGGAAACGGAGGAATTTTCCGCCTTCTCCCCCAACGGCTATACCACCATTCCGGTCGGCCGGACCGGACGCTGGGGAGTATTCGGCAGGGACGGAGTGGTGATAAATGAACTTGACGCCGCGGTTGGTGAGCGTTCGGCGAAAATCATCCGGCTCGAAAAGGGCCAATATCCGCTGATCGGAGTGTCCAGGACTCCGGCCGCCGGGGCGATGGAGGCGGAGGTGTGGTTTCTGCGGGAACCACAGGCTGCGTTCACCTTTCGGATCGGCGGCTTCAAGGAGCAGAAATTCGTTCCCGCCATCGCGATCTTCTGTACCGGAAACGGCGAAATCCAGGTCTACGACGAGGCTTCAAAACGGTACCTACCGAGCGGAGTCGTCACTCCCGCCGAAGAGTGGACCCAACTGAAATTCCGCTTTGTCAACGGCAAGTGCCGGCTCATCGCGGGAATTTCCGGGGAAGAAAAGGATGCCGGAGAGTTTTCCGTCCCCTCCCCCGCCGAACTGCCGCTCGACCGCATCGAATGTGTGGCGGCTCCGAGCCCGGTCGGCAGCGGAACCTCTTTTGACGAAATCACCTTTACCCTGCTGCCGGAAAATCCGGAGGTGCGCAAATGAAACAACTGTGGTATCTTGCCGGGGTTCTTCCGGTTCTTGCCGCGATGCTGCCGCTGGCGGCCGCACCCGAAGTCGGGCGTGCCAACGTCGCCGGTGAACTCTCCGGCGCACGCGCGGAAATCATCCTTCCGGACGGTACCAGAAGCGCCGCTCCCAAACTG
>CAKUKT010000214.1 GCA_934663655.1 uncultured Victivallaceae bacterium | reverse complement strand
GGTCAGCGAGGAGGAATTTGAACGCCGCAACCAGGAAGCCGCCGACCGGGTCATCGGTTCATTTGTCTTTACCAGCGAACGCGAGACCGGCAATCCGATGCGGGTGAACCGGGACAATCTGCGCATTTTCACCAGTGACGACAATATTCATTATGAGCCCTACGCCGGCGATTTCACCTTTACCGCCACTGCCGACGGCGGTCGCCACTCTTTCACCGTCGGCGGGCTGGCGATCCGGAAACGGTTCGTCAAAATCGCCACCACCGGAATGCCGCAGGACAACTCCTTTTCCATGGTATTGGAATCACCGCGCGGGGTACAGCGGGTGTTCGACACCGACGGACGGGAGATCCCCTCGGTATGGGGAACCGACGGGATCGGCTGGAATCACAACCAGCCTGAACCGGAACGGCGCGGGCTCGATTTCAGCGTCTACGCGATCTCCGGCGGCGCCGCCTTTGATTACGCGTGGCGTTCGATCGGCTTCGGCCTCGGCGAACCCGAACGTATCCCGGTCGGGGATTACGCCACCGGCATGGCGGAGTTCTGCGTCCCGGCGACAATGCAGTACCGGCTCGACCGCTTCCGGGAACTGTTGAAATACGATTTCGACGGGTATATGTTCAATACCCGCACCCACAGCATTGTGACCGATCATGCCGAGGATTTCGGTTTCAATCCCGAAGTCCGCGACGCCTACATGGCCAGATACGGCGCGGACATCTGGGATGAGAATTTCAATGACTATCCCCGGCTGCTGGAACTGCGCGCCGACGCGGTGGATGATTTTTACGCACAGTGCCGGCGGCTGACCGGCGGACGGCCGCTTTACGTGACTACTCCTCCTGCGCACGCTTTCGGCGAGAAGTATCAGCGCATCTGGTACGACGCCTGGGGGGCTTTCCCCTGGCATTACCGCAAATGGTTTGAAAACGGCAGTGTGGACGGGGTGATGATGATCGGCGGTACCTTCCCCGGGATCATCAAGCGGGAGCTCCCGCCGGAGGGGAAGGTCAAAATCGGTCAATTCATCGAAATGGGGCTGGTGAATGCGGCTCCGCCGGAGGAGTTCCGACGGCAGCTGGAGAGGCTGGTCGCCGACCCGGAGATCGACGAAATTGAACTTTACGAAACACTGATTTTGTCCCAGCGGCCGGAATTACGCGAGATCGTCCGGACGGTTCTTCAGAGCCGGTGATCGGGAGACGGCGGGACTTTTTTTTATCTGGATGGACATGGTTGCCGGATCCGGTAATTATATGGAGTTTTCAAGATGATAAAGATTGTCAATCTGCGTTGTGACGGAGCACTTGAACCGCTCGGGATCACCCATTATCCGCCGGAACTCTCCTGGCGCGTCGACGCGTCGGCCGGGGATGAGCCGATACTCGCGATCCGGGTCGCCGCCGCTCCTTCGGAGGAGGCGTGGCAGGCGGGCAGGTTCAGTTTCGAGATCGGACTTCCGCCCGCGGCCAGGCGGTTGACCTGTCCGCTTCAGCTCGTTTCCCGCGAACGGGTGGTCTGGCGCGTCGGGGTGGTCGTCTCCTCCGCGCCCGAACCGCAGTGGAGCGATTTCGCCAGGTTTGAAAGCGGCCTTGCCGATAATTCCGACTGGCGCGGCTGCTGGGTGGATTTCCCCGCCGCGTGGCCGGGGCGGTCACGGTTGTTTCAGATTATTTTCACTCCGCCGCCGCGATGGAATTGCGCGCGTCTTTACCTCGCCTCGCCGGGATACATCTACCCGCGGCTCAACGGCCGCTCATTTGATGAGGCGGTGCTCGATCCGGCGCCGGCCGGGCACGATCGCCGGGTGTTCTACCGGGCCTTTGATCCGGGGCCGTTCATTGTTGACGGCGAGAACATGCTGACGGTTGAGGCCGGAAACGGCTGGTTCGGCGCGACCCGGGTGTTGTGGCAGCTGGAATTTGACGGGGTTCCGGCGGTTGTCAGTGCTCCATGCGCCGATGGGGCGATTCTTCCCGGCGCGGCGGTGCGCCAGAGCATCTACGACGGCGAGGAATACGACGGTCGCCTCGAATATCCCGCGACGGCGTATCTGCCCGGCGGCACGATACGACAACTCAATAATTTATTCTCCCGGGTCGCCGCGCCCGCCGGAAAGCTCGTCGCCCAGACACTCGCTCCGGCACGACGGCTCGGCGAGCTGCCGGTTCAGCGCTGGACCCGTCACGGCGAGGCGCTGATCGCCGACTTCGGAACCAATTTCGCAGGGTGGTGCCGATTGCGGGTCACCGCTCCGCGCGGCTGCCGGATTGAAATGCGTTTCGCCGAACTGCTCCATCCCGATGGTTCGTTGAACCAGGAAAATCTGCTGGTCGCCGCCGCCACCGACGCCTACATTTGCCGGGGGGATGCGGAGGGGGAGTGCTTTGAACCGCAATTCACCTGGCACGGCTTCCGTTATGTGGAGCTGCGCGGATATCCCGGGATGCCGGATGAAGATACCCTGACGGGAATCATGGTCGGCGGTGATTGTCCGGCGACGTCGGAATTTTCCTCTTCGCAGCCGCTGCTCGGCGAAATTCATGCGATGGTTGAGCGTACCGAGGCGGCGAATCTGCTCGGCATCCCCAGCGACTGCCCGCAGCGCAGCGAACGTCACGGCTGGCTCAACGACCTGCTGGCGCGGGATGAGACGATGTTCTATTTCCACGACACCGGCAATCTGGCTGAAAAGTGGCTGGATGATATCGGCGATGCGCAGGATGGTTCCGGGCGGCTGCCGATGACCGCTCCCGAACGGTGGGATTTCCCCGGAGTGGAGGTGGTGGGGTCGAGCTTCATCGAGGTAGCGCTGCAGCTCTACCGGTTCCACGGCCGGCTGGGGGCGTTGCAGCGTCATTACTCCGGATTCCGGCGGTGGCTGGATTTCCTTGCTTCACACGCCGAGGGGGGAATACTTTACGGCGGGGCAATCGGCGACTGGGCGCCGCCGGTCAATTGTCTCGGTCCGGAGGGGTGCTGCAACCGGACGGTTCCGGCTGAACTGGTATCCACTGCGCTCTGGTATCAGGCGGTGGAGCAGACCCGGCGGATCGCGGCGATTCTCGGTCGAGAGTCCGACGAGGCCGAACTCGCCGCCGAGGCTGCGGCGATCCGGTTGCGTTTCAATGCTGAATTTGTCTCCGCCGACGGCGTCTGCGCCGGGGATTCGCAGGCGTCGATGGTTTATCCGCTGCGGGTCGGACTGATTCCGGAAGCGCTGCGCGACCGGGTGGCCGCCCGGCTGGCCGATCGGGTGATTGCCGACGGCCGCCGCCTGAATACCGGAAACATCGGTACCGCGTATCTGCTGGAAGTGCTCTCCGGTTCCGGGCGGCTGGAGCTGGCGCTGGAACTGGCGCTGCGCCGGGAATATCCCTCCTGGGGATATATGCTCGACCGTGGCGCGACGACCCTGTGGGAACGCTGGGAGGAGTCGACCGGTTACGGGATGAATTCTCACAGTCACCCGATGCTGGGTTCGGTGGGGGCGTGGTTGTTCCGGGATCTCGGCGGGGTGGCTCCGGAGGCGGACGCCTGTGGTTTTGACCTGGTTCGCTTGCGGCCCGCATTCCCGGCGGAACTCGTTCATCTCGGGTTGGGGCTGGAGACGGAACGCGGGCGGATTGTTTCCCGGTGGCGCCGGAACGGCCGGGAGATCGACTGGCATCTGGAACTCCCCTGTGGTTGTTCGGGAAGAATCGGGTTGCCGGCGGGAGTGAATCGGGTCGCCGGTGGTGCGCAAGTAATTGAAGGTCCGGCGGTGGTTGACTGTAGGCTGGAAGTTGACGATGCAAACGTTATGGGATGAGAAGAGCGGCCGGGTATTTGCCGAGAGCTGCATGTTCGCGGGGAGAAGCCGGGTGCGGCTGGCCTTCCCGGCCGAACGGGTGACCCGGGTTTCCAATTCGCTTACCGGAGCGGAATATCTCCGTGGCCGGGACTGGCGTCACCATCCGGGTTCGGTGTGGCTGACGCTGGGGAGGGAGAGTGAGATTCCGGTGCTGACGCGCGACGAACTCCATCCTGCCGGGGATGGGTTGAAACTCTACTACCCGGGGGCGGTGAGCGGGGTCAACGCGATTCCCAGCGGACGAAGTGAACGCAATCTGCTCTTTGACAACCAGTGCCGTTTCGGACGCGGACAGATTGAAGTTGATTATGTAGTGGCGCCGGGAGTGAAACTTCCGGGTTTTCCGGCGGCCTCTCCGGATCGGCTGCGGGGATTGCGATCCCGGCTGGCGGCGGGGAAGGGCAGGTTGAAAGTCGGTGCGATCGGTGACAGCATCACGCTCGGCTTCAATTCGACCGGATTTGTCGGCGTCAAGCCGTTTTCTCCCTGTTACGCCGAAATGTTCGCCGGCGAACTGGCCGCGGTCAGCGGTTTGGAGGTCACGTTGGAGAACTTCGGCGTCAACGGTGCGGGAATCCGCTGGGCCGACTCGATTGAGAACCGTTATCTGGCCGAGAAGTTCGATCTGCTGATTATCGCCTACGGAATGAATGATCTGACGACGCTCACCGCGAAAGAGTTCATCGGTGAGCTGAAGGGGATCATCACCCGTTCCCGGGCGGTCAATCCCGAAACCGAATATCTGCTGGTTACTCCGATGTCCGGCAATCCGGAGTGGGTGTTCACTCCCCCGCGCGCCACTGCGCGTATTGCCGAAGCACTGCGCGAATTTGCCCGCAGCGCTCCGGCGGACGTGGCCCTGGCGGATGTTCATGCAATATGGAGTGAATTGTTGCGGCGCAAGAACTTCTTTGATTTTACCGGCAACGGGGTCAATCATCCCAATGACTACGGTCACCGGATTTACGCCTCAACATTGCTCGGCGCGGTGGGGTGATTGCGTCGTTCCGCTGTGGACACGGCGGCGTCTGGTTCACACTTCGAGCAGCTGCATTTTCAGCGTCGCCAGGTTGCGGCGGCTGCCGGCGATCG